>CAYNDE010000103.1:0-6172 GCA_964395535.1 uncultured Pirellulales bacterium | reverse complement strand
GAGAATATACACTGGCCGGTAAGAAAAAACAAGAAAAATCTTTTTTGGTTTGGCGGACTGGTGACTTGAAAAACAAACGTCTTAAAAGTCTGTGTTAATAATTTTTTTTGTTAAGCTATAAGTTTATTGTCTGAAGATAGTTAAGGAATTATATCAATTTTGTAAATATTTTATCATTTTTTTTCTTGACACTATGATTTTAAGGAAGTAAAAAAGCATCGGAATTTTGGGGGGGGAGAGGTAAATGATGATAACTGTAACACACACCCAAAAGTTGTTATTACAACTCATAGATTTGTTCTATCCCAAGCTAAATCAAACCTGTTTAATTCAATTGAAGGAGGTCTATAAATGTATAGAAGAATTACCCTTTTTAACATTGTGACATCAAGAAAACCCCTTTATTTATTTTCCTTTGTTTTGGTAATGAGTGTGGTCAGTATTGTTCTGGGCGCAGAGAAATATGTCTGGACAGGTGACGGCCTGGACGGTTTGTGGAATACCGCCAGCAATTGGGACAAGGGAAAAGTTCCGGAGCATAATTGCGGGGCTGTCAGTATCCTGTATTCCGAGGATAATACCGACTTGGTGATAACGATACCGGCCGGCTATACAGCGGACTGCACTTTCGGCGATGAGTACGGTACGATTTACGCACCTGCATTCGGGATGCACTTAGATATCTATGGCAGCCTAACCTATAAATGGTATTTGGCTTCGGGGCAGACTAATCCGGCAGGTCAGCGCAGTGTTATCAATATGTATAGCGGCTCATCTATATACGGCGGTGAGGGTATAGCTATCGGTGACAACTGGTGGCTGCCCGGGCCTTACGTGACAATGAATATGTACGGTGATGCTTCGGTTGATATTAACTGGCTGTGGCTTGGGGGACATCTGAATATGTACGGCGGGATTATGGATATCTCACAGGGAGTTAATATGTGCGTTAATGTGGATGATTCTCTCTGCCGTTTGGACATTTATGCAGGCAAGCTCATATTGCCTGCTGATTTTTCTGACGAGTTGAAAGGCTGGATTTCGAGAGGTATTCTTTTGGCCTACGGCCATACGCCAGGGAAGGACGGTTATGAGATAGTCATTGATACGACCACTCAGCCGGGCAGGACAGTTGTTACAGCGGCTGCGGGCAAGAGCAATCTTGCGGATTTGTATTACCTCGAAAAAGACAAAGAGGCCCAGTTGTGGTCACAGATGGCCCTTGCGGTATATAGTATAGAAGAGAAAAAGATTACTGATGCTCAGGCGATAAAGAATAATCTGGTCAGCAATTTCAGCTCGAATCCGAGACTGCCCGATGTTCTTTTCTACGTTGCGGATATGTACGAATCCTATAAGAGGTACGGGGAGGCGGAAGCGGTCTATCGACAGATTGCTCAGCAGTTTTCGCAAAGTCCGCGGGCTAACGATATACCGTTTGCTTTAGAAAAATTGAATACTTTGGTTCTTATTGAGGCCGGCGGTGAGGATGGTTTGAATGCTGTAGATGATTTTGCTGCTGTCTTTAGAGAGCGTTCGGATTTGGCGTGGTATCTTTCAAATCCTATAGCGGAGAGGATGTATGGTAAGGCGTTTGAGCTGGATTCAGCCGGCCTTGAAAGTCGATCAAAAGCTTATTTTCAAAAGGTGGTTGATATTTGGGAGCAGGTAAGCGCGACTCATCCTAAACTTACCCACACAGCTGATGGTTTCAGCTGGGCAGGTCATTGTTATCGCAGGCTGGGTGAGTATGAAAAAGCTATATCCTGTTACAGCAACGTAGCTGAAAAGTTTCCTGATTATGACCGGGCCTGGAATGCGTTGTTTTTAGTAGGCAGATGCTATGAAGATATGCAGCGAACGGGGGCGATTGATGATTCAGAGGCCAAATCAAAGATAAGGGCAGCATACCAGGAGCTTGTAGAAAAATATCCCGATTGTAAGGCAGCGAGGATTGCAAAGAGCTGGCTTAGCAAAAACAATGGGGACAGGAGCGAATCTATTTATGAGGAGTAAATGAAGATGAGAAGTAAATATTTAGCGGCAATAATAAGTTTGGTTATTATTTTTGCTTTTTCAGAACGAGCCTTTGCCTGGGACCCGCCGGTAGCCAACATAAGTGCAAGTCCTACAGTATGCTTAGTTGGGGATACGGTGAATTTTTATAGCAGCGGCTCTTACGATCCGGATGGTTACATAACTGAATATGCCTGGAAGTTCGGTGATGGAGATGATTATACCGTCGGTGGATCTAATGCGGCTCACCAGTATGCGAGTGCAGGTACTTACCTATCTGGGCTGCGGGTCAAGAATAATGGTTCTCCACCTCTTTATGGTTATGACTATGTTGACGTTTATGTTTATGAAAAGTCCGACGAACCAATTTATGTTGATAAGAATGCACAGGGATCTGGTACTGGTGGAGACTGGGCAAACGCGTATACGGAGCTGAGCGATGCCATTGCTGATGCCGAAGGTGGGGCATTGATATATGTTGCGGAAGGAACATATTTACCGACAGATGGCAGCAGTCGTTCGGCAACTTTTGCGTTGAAACCATATATGGAGATTTACGGGGGCTTTCCTGAAGGCGGCTGCGATTTCGAGGACAGGGACCCTGTTACAGAACAAACCATCCTTAGCGGTGATATCGGCACTGTAAACGACGCAAATGATAACAGCTACCATGTTGTGAAAGGGGCTGAAAATACCGTACTTGACGGTTTTACTATAACAGCTGGTTATGCTAATGGTTCAGGCTTGAACGTCAAAGGCGGTGGTATGTACAACAGCGGCTGCTCGCCGACAGTAAGGAATTGTGTTTTTAGGGGAAATTTCTCTCCACGCGGTGGTGGTATGTATAATTATCAAAGCAGCCCAACTCTAACAAATTGCGTCTTCAGCCTGAACTCTGCTGGACTCGCTGGCCGCGGTGGCGGAATGGCTAATGAATATAGCGACCCGAATCTAATCAACTGCGTTTTCAGCCAGAACTTTACCAGAGCCGGCGGCGGTATCTGGAACGGCTACTCCTGTCCACTATTGATAAACTGCACGTTTAGTAAAAATAATGCTAACTATGGCGGCGGCATGGCCAATGCTTATTATTCCGAACCTGTTGTCATAAACAGTATCTTCTGGGGCGATGAATCCGATTCTTATGGACAGATATATAACAATTCTAACTGCTGTCCGAAATTTAGCTACTGCGATATACAAGACAGCAACGGCAGCGGTGAGGAAAATTGGTACGAAGACATTGGCGAAGACCTTGGCGGTAATATCGATAGTGCCCCCCGTTTTGCGGATGCAGATAGCCCAGCCGGCGACGATGGAAAATTCCTTACAGCAGATGACGGCCTGCAGCTTCAGTGCTACTACAATAATTCAGGTGATTATAATCCGTGCATAGATGCCGGTGATGATAGTGTCGAAGTTGAAACCGATATACTCGGACGCGGCAGGGTCGATGTGCCTTACCTTGGGGCCTCATCAGCTTTGTATGATATGGGAGCATACGAGTCGCGAAGAATATTCTATGTTAAAAAAGGTGCGGCGGGGAATAATGACGGGACGTCGTGGAGTAATGCGTTTGGAGAATTATATAACGAATCGGGCGGCGCTCTTGGAGATTTAGATGTGCAGGAAGGCGGAGAATTGTGGGTTGCTGAAGGGACATATAAGCCGACAGAGGATGCCAACAGGTCATTGTCATTTGAGCTGCTTGAGGGTGTTGATTTGTATGGCGGCTTTGAAGGCGATGAAAAGCTGCTAACGAAGCGCAACTGGAATGAAAATCTTACAATGCTCAGTGGTGATATTGATGGTGATGATAATGGATGGTTACCAGACACAGAAAATAGCTACCACGTCGTGGAAAGTGCAGATAATTCGCTTATTGATGGTTTTACAATTATAGGCGGAGTGGCTGATGGTCCCGACAACCTCGGCGGCGGCGGGATTCTCAACAACGGTGTTTCTAATGTTGTAATCAGAAATTGTTCATTCTCCTGCAATAATGCCAGCGACACACATCACGGCGGTGGTGTTTATAACGCGAGCAGTACGATAACTATAATCAATTGTTTGTTCACTGGAAATACTACAGCAAAGTTTAATTCTTTTTATAGTGGAACAGGTGTTATGAGTATAGATTATGGTAACGGCGGGGGTATTTTTTGCACAGGTAATTCTTCAACTAATTTATTGAATTGCACATTAAGTAATAATCTTGCCGGCTCTGGTGGTGGTATTTATCTTCACTCAGGGCAATTGAATGTGTCTAACAGCATAGTGTGGGATAATCTTGATGACGGGGGAATGGATGAATCTGCCCAGATATATGTTCAGGATGGTACAGCAACTTTGAATTACAGTTGTATAAATAACAGTTGGAGCAGTGGTTCCGGAAGTAATAATATTTATGATGACCCGAACTTTATTGAGGCCGGTCGCTGGGAAGGTACAGCAACACCAGGCGGGGTTATTCTCGAAGCTACTGTAAGAGACTTTAAGAAAGGTTACGACGACGAACACAATCCAATTCCTCCTCCCGATGGACATCCGGATTTTGAACGGCCAAGCGGAACTTACATTCACGGCTTAGACGAAGGTATGGTTGAGCAATTTTTAGCTGCCGACCATAAACCTATATATGTTCCTGAGGATGATAATAATGGTAATATCGAAGACCAGAATTCTTTTTATCAATGGTATCATGATACAGAAGGTATTAACTGGCCAACTCAAGTTAATCTTATATTGACGTATGACCCTGTTCAGCAGGTCTATGTTTTTACGGAAGAGAATTTCTTTCCTATTGACAATCAGCTTTTCGGCAACCAGGGAAATGCACATAACTATCATTATACTCTGGAGCTGCACACCGAATTTACTTATATACCCGATGATTCTCAGTATATGCAAGTATTCAAATCGGATGATGATTTGTGGATTTTTATAGATAACAAGCTTGTCGTTGACATAGGGGGCTTACATGATGGAAGGTGCGGGAAATTTTGGTTTGAGGAGGGTGACGCAATTGTCAAGAAATACCAAGATGTTTCAAGCTGTGTTGAAGACCACAATGAAACTGTTACCTTAAACTTAATTCCCTATGAGAAGTATAGCCTGGACATTTTTTTTGCTGAAAGGCATACAGATGAATCAAAGCTGCGTTTTTGGACTAACATAGTATTGGACACAGAATACAAAGCCGGTGATTATCATTTGTTGCCTGTTTCTCCGTGTATAGACGCGGCGGATAGTAATGCACTGCCCGTTGATATCGTTAGCGACCTCGATGGGAAAGCGCGTTTTGTAGATGAGCCCAATACAATAAATACGGGCAGCGGCGAGCCGAATTTTCTCGATATGGGAGCATACGAGTTCAGTTACGACGTGCCGCCGATAGCTAACGATGATAATTATATGGTCGGCAGGAATTCTAAGCTAGTGGTCGGGGCAGAAGATGGTGTTCTTGCGAATGATTTTGACGATAATGGTGATGAACTGACAGCAGAGCTTTTCGAAGAGACGTTCTACGGGGAACTGTCGTTTAATGCAGACGGTTCATTTACATATCAGCCGCCGGATGATTTTTACGGCATAGATGATTTTCAGTATAGAGTTAAGGATTCAGATGGATTGTACTCGAACAAAGCTACGGTGACTATAGATATTGTGCATCTGCAGGTTTTTGCAGGTGACGACAAAGATATTACGATTGAAAGCAATCCGGTACAGACACAATTGTCCGAGGCGTATGTCCTGCCGGTAGGTACGAATGTATCGTGGGCGGTCGAGCTGGAATATTTTGGGACGGTGACTTTTGTTGACGGCCCGGATACATTGAATCCTGTGATTGAGATAACTGTCGATGTTAATAACGTGACGGATGACAATCCGGCAGAGTTTGTATTATTGATAACTGCTGAAAATGAGTTCGAGTCGGTTTCGGATGACATAAAGCTCACCGTTCGAAAAGGACAGAATTTTCAGAGCGGCCCGTACGTTGAAGCGGGTGAATACGAGCAGATTACGCTTCCTTACCGTAATTATGTGGATTTGAAAGGCGTGGTCGAGGATGACGGACTTCCGTGCGGCCAGATAATCAGCCAGTGGTCTTTCATCGGTGCATTGGAAGGGGAAGGCACGGTTGAAATCGATGATG
>CAYNDE010000102.1:0-6189 GCA_964395535.1 uncultured Pirellulales bacterium | reverse complement strand
TCAGTTGATTTGATTGTTACCCGATTATTATTTATAGTTTATTTTGGCGGTTTTAACACGGCCTATGTGTGTTTTTGGGGTGTAATTGGAATGTTTTATCAGGCTTTTATTTGTGTGGCCTGAAGCATTTTGACTATTTTATAACGTGATTTAGCGGACAGGTTTTTTTAAAATAACCGGGAATCAAAAGTGGCGAATGTGGGGAAAAAATCCGCTGTTTTGGGTTTGGTATTATTATTTGCCGGTGCTTCAACACTCGGATGGGGACTCGTCGAGCAGAGAAAAGAAAAGCAGCTTTTGAAAGATATCAAAGCACGCCTTGAAAAACTTGATAAAGTGACTGCCGATGAAGTTGATATCCGCTATCTGGCCGACATTTTCTCAAGTGATGACTGGCAGCAAAAGCTTGATGAGTATAATTCGCAAAGGCAGGGCAAAGGCCTTTTGATTGATACTTCGGCTGTATTTATTCTCACAGGCAGTGCAATTTTTACCTGGTTACTTTTATGGCTGGCTGTCAGGTTCGTATATCGTCGTTTGTTTGGTTTTAAGGATTCCTCTTCAGAAGCGATGCACCAGGACGACGGTGAAAATCTTCAAACGCAGCAGGGAAAGCATAATATAGTTGAATCACAAAAAGGAGAAACTGACCATCAAGAAGGCGAACAGCCCCTTAATACCAAAGTCCTTGTGAGTTCCGGCTGGTTTGACTTTGGTAAAAAACCGTCCGACCGCGACAAAGCCGACCGAATTTTTTCCGAGACTAATTTAGCAGCTCAATCTTCTTCTGGTTCCTCGGCAGAAGGCTTCAAAAACGTTAGCGTGATGTTTTCCGATGGCCAGGCTATGGGTTCTAAAAAGTCTTTGAAGCTCAAAGGCGACAGGCTGAATCAGAGATATAAGTCACTGGCGAAAAGCAGGATAGTTGTGGAAGCTGACGAGGATGTAGCCAAGCTCGAGAAAGTCCTGAAGGCGCAGAGCAAGAGTCTGGAAAAACAGGTGGCCGAATTCAGGCAGATGGCCAAAACGCTTAAACAGATGACTCTTGACCGCTCACAGCCCTTTGGTGACACTATCAAAGAACTTATGCAGCAGGTCTCTGCGATTCGAGAGTATGCAATGGGTCAGCAGGATAGAATAAAAAAACTCCAGGACGGCTACGACTGGAGTATAATCAGAAGCTTTGGCCTTAAGGTTATTCGCTGTATCGATAATCTTGAGGACAGAATAGAACAGTTCAGGAACAATGATATTGAGACAGCCGACCTTGAAGAAGTAAGGGACGAGCTAATCTTTTCTCTCGAATCCAGCGGTATCGAACAGTATAAGCTGGAAATTGACAGTGATTACAACGGCCAGGAAAAAATTGCTGAAGCCGTGAAAGAAAAGGTTGGTGCACCGGAGCCTGAACTAAAAGGGAAAATAGCTCATCTTGTTAGGCCGGGATATCGTCACTTTATTGATGATGAAAACTTTAAGGTTGTACGTACAGCAAGAGTAAAGCTGTTTGGTTAGAATGTTCTGACAGAACGGGGGGATATAAAATGGCTAACAATGACTCGAAAAAATCTGCCATAGCTGGCATTGACCTGGGCACGACCTTTTCATCTCTGGCGGTGTTAAACGCTATCGGTAAGCCTGAAATTGTCCCGAATTCGGATGGTGAAAGGCTTACACCGTCGGCGATTTTCTTTGATGAGGAAAACTCAGATATCATCCGTGTGGGTCTCGAGGCAATTAACTGTCGACACCTCAATCCCGAAAGGTCTGTGCGATGGGTGAAACGGCATATGGGGGACGCTTCATATACTATAAACATCGACGGCAGAGACTGGACTGCTGTCGAGCTTTCTGCGCTTATTCTGAAAAAACTCAAAGAAGATTGCTCCGCTCAGAATTACCAGATCCAGGATGTTATTATTTCCGTTCCCGCTCACTTTGATGAAGTAAGGAGAAAGGCAACAATGGATGCCGGAGCTATCGCAGGACTTAACGTTATCGGCATTGTCAATGAACCTGTAGCTGCTGCCCTGTATTATGCCACCAATTGTACCGTCTTCGGAAAAGTGCTCGTCTATGACCTTGGTGGAGGTACCTTCGATGTCACCATAATGGACGTGAGAGACCGTCAGATGAACATTATTTGTTCGCAGGGTGACCATGAGCTCGGAGGTATCGATTTCGATAAAAAAATTCTTGAAATCCTCGAGCAGAAATACAAAGACAAGTTCGCAGCCGAGCTGATTAGTTCCGAAGAGGAAAGGGCAAAATATGAGGACGAGTCTGAAGACATTAAAAAGACGCTCTCGAGGAGAAAAGCCTCGAAAAATATACTCTACGGCCAAAACGGCAGTTTGAAAGTTGAAATTACGCGTGAAATGTTTGAGGATGCAATCTCGTCCCTTATCTCGCGAGTCGGTATTTTGCTCGAGGTTGCTCTCGAAGAAGCAAAACTCAAGCCGTCACAGATTGATAATATTTTGCTCGTAGGCGGCAGCAGCAGAATCCCAATCGTTCAGCAGCGGCTCGAAAAAATGTTCGGATTTAAGCCTGAAATTTCCGTCAACGTCGACGAATGTGTTACTCTCGGAGCGGCTATCCACGCCGGCCTGACCGTTGCAAGAGAAAATCCCGACGCCTTGCCCGCAGGGATTGCTGCGGGACTGAAGCATATCAAGCTTACTGATGTTTGTAATCACAGCTACGGAACTATCTGCGCTCCGATAGATGAAAAAACAGGAAAAAGAGTCGTTGAAAACCGTATAATCCTGGAGAAAAACACTCCCTTGCCCTGTCAGGTGACTAAAACTTTCTATACCGTTTCCCAGGGACAGACCGAGCTGGAGATAAGTATCACGCAGGGCGAGGACACCGATGTCAAATTCGTTAATAAAATCGCAACGCACAAGCTGAAGCTGCCCGAGGGCAGACCTGCCGAGTGTCCGGTTAAGGTTACTTACAGCTATGATGTAAACCAGAGAATGCACTGTTATTTTGAGGATGTCCAGTCGGGCAGAGCACTCGAAGTGGATTTTTCTCTCGATCGGCAGGGAGATATGAAGCAGCAGGATTTGAAGGAAAAAGCCGAGCATCTGAGTTCGGTTAAAGTCCAGTAGTATAGCTACAAAAAATGCAATTCAAAGGATTTGAACAACTTAAGTCCTGGATCTGGGACAAATTAAAAGACACCGGTCTGTTTGAGCAGCACCGGCAGGAAAATCAACTTGACTGCTCTGTATCACTCGCTGCTGAGGACCAGCAAAATCAAAAAGATGGATTTGTCGTTAGAATCAAGGGCTCAATTTATGCGCCCAAAGACCGGCGACACACCGTCGCGCAAATTGTCATTACTGATGTCACTAATGGAATCTCTAAGGCAAAACCGGCACATAGCAGTCTCGAAAGATGGCAAATGAACGATTCTTCTGTTTTTTGTTATTCAACCGAGCTCGGCAGACTCCCAAAGGCTGTTACAAAACTTTCGGACTGGATAACTGTCGCAAAGATTGACGCCGATTGGCTCACTTTGCCCAGAAGAGGGAAAAGAGATTTGCTGCTCGTCGTTTCAATTCTTTCGGGCAAGAGCGGCGAGAAAATTGCTTCGACATATTCCAATTTCATCTATGAAAACCCGGCGGCCGGTTATATCGATTTGCAGGAAAACATTGAGCGTGCAAAGATTCTCGCTATAACCCTGGCCTTCGCCGTTGCTGTCGCAGATAATGATATCGCTGATTGTGAGCTTGAGGTTATAAAGAGCTGGGCCCAGACGAACATCGCCGCATTTAGTGGCTCGAACCGCTCGAAACGGCGGCTTGAAAAGGCCTTAAGCAGGACTGTCAGCCTTCTCAATCGGGGCCAGCAGATTAATATTCCCGGCGTCTGTGCAAAAATCACCGAGTTAGCTGCTTACCAGCAGAGATGCGATATCCTGCAGTTATGTATGTACGTTGCAAAGGCTACCGGTACTGTCACCGAAGGTAAATTTAACACACTTGGTAACATCGCAGACCGCCTTGAAATTGACAAGGGACAGTTCTTCGAAATGACGGAAAGATTTTTGCCGCCGGACATCTGCGAGGTTAAGGATGTCAGCCTGCTCGTCGGAATCACCTCTGATATGAGCAAAGACCAGGCTCGCGAGCGGATTAACAAACAGTATAGAAAATGGAGTGCACGCGTAACTAACTTTGACCCCGAAATTCGACAGCAGGCCGCCTTAATGCTCGATTACATCGCAAAGGCAAGAAACGAATATATAGAATAACCGAAAACTTTACACGCAACACTGTTTCTACCATCAGTTTTTTCCCTCGTTTTGCTTTCCTCAGGATGTCGGCCTCATTAATTTATGAGCTGTTGGCCTATTGCAAAACTGACTAAAACAGCGTATAAATTAATTATTATGGCAGAAGACGTAAAAAAACAGATTGAACGGCTCCGCAGCGAAATCCGCAAACACGACTACTTGTATTATGTCCTCAATCAGCCGAAAATAAGTGACCGCCGGTATGACGAGCTTTTTGCCGAGCTTAAAGAGCTTGAAAAAAAACACCCTGAGTTAATCACAGCCGACTCGCCGACCCAGCGGGTTTCAGAAAAGCCGCTCGAAGCTTTCGAAAGTGTCCGCCACGCCGTGCCGATGCTTAGCATTGATAATACCTACAGTGCAGATGAGCTGCGTGAATTTGATAAACGTGTCGCCAAAACTCTTGAAAGCGAGGATTATGACTATGTCGTCGAGCTCAAAATCGACGGCCTGGCAATCAGCCTTAGATATGAAAAGGGCTTACTTGTTACCGCTGCTACGCGGGGCGATGGAACGACGGGCGATGATGTCACCGCAAATGTCAGAACCATAAAAGCTGTACCTCTTGTCCTTGTTGACGCCGATAAAGTGCCTGAAATTATCGAGGTCCGCGGCGAAGTCTATATGCCGACAAAATCCTTTGTCGAGCTTAATCGCCTGCGCACCGAGGCCGGTGAGCCTGTCTTTGCAAATCCTCGTAACGCGGCAGCCGGCTCGCTGAAACTGCTCGATGCCAGGGAAACCTCCCAGAGAAATCTTTCCTTCCTTGCTTATTCAATCGGCGAGGTTTCTGAGCCTGTTGCTGCCGAGCACTTCCAGCTTTTACAGAGATTTAAAAAATTCGGCCTGCCCGTTAATCCCAATATTAAAAAAGCGAAGGATATAAACGAGGTCATCGATATCTGTCTTGGCTGGGCTGAAAAAAAATCGAAGCTCGATTATCAAATCGACGGTATGGTCATAAAGGTAAACCGTCTCGAACAGCACGAGCTTCTCGGCGCGACCGGCAGGGCACCTCGGTGGTGCATCTCATTTAAATTCCCCGCCGAGCAGGCAGAAACCAAAATCGAGTCTATCGCTGTACAGGTTGGTAAAACCGGGACACTGACACCCGTTGCAAATCTGGCGCCTGTTCAGCTCGCAGGCACTACAGTCAAAAGAGCCACCCTGCATAACTTTGACGAGATAAGGCGCCTCGATGTAAGGGTCGGTGACACTGTCGTAATCGAAAAGGCCGGTGAGATTATACCGCAGGTCATCGAAGTTAAAAAGAAACTGAGACCGCCGAACGCAAAGCCTTTCCAGGTTCCGAAAAAATGTCCCAATTGCGGCGGTGCCGTCCAGAAAGACGAAAACGGCGTTTACATTCGCTGTGTAAATCCTGACTGCTTTGGCCAGCTCAGAGAGCGCCTGAGATATTTTGCAGGCAGAGGGCAAATGGACATCGAGCATCTGGGAACAGCCTTGATAGACCAGCTTGTCGATTCGGGACTGGTCAGGAGCTTCGCTGATATCTATAAGCTGCAACAGTCCGACCTTATAGATTTGGAAAGAATGGCTGAAAAGAGCGCACAAAACGTCATCGACGCGATAGAGAAGAGCAAATCTCAGCCGTTATGGCGCCTCATCGCCGCCCTGGGTATCCGTCATATAGGCAGCGAGTCCGCACAAATACTGGCCGAATATTTCGGCTCGCTTGATGCTTTAATGTCAGCCGATATCCAGCAACTCGAAGAAATCGACCAGATAGGCCCGACTATGGCCGAAAGCGTATATGAATATTTCAAAGAACCGGTTAATAAAAAAATCATTAATGAATTGCTTGCTGCGGGCCTGAAACCGAAGCACCAAAGAATGAAGCGCTCTGACAAGCTTGCAGG
>CAYNDE010000101.1:0-6209 GCA_964395535.1 uncultured Pirellulales bacterium | reverse complement strand
TGAAAGTGCTAAAATAACTGGATCGAATCTGTCTCAGGGAGCTAAAAATGGTAAATGGAGATTGTGAGCTAAAACATACAAGAAACTGCAATGGCAGATACTCATCACTTAAAAAAATTTTGTGTGTTATAATTGTTTTAGCGGCTTTTGTTGAAGTTCGGGCATTTGTCAATATTATTGAAAGCAAGGACGAAGCGCTTCTGGAAGCTATTAATAGCGATGACCTGCAAGCCGTACAGAAACTAATTGAAGAGCATCCCGAACTTCTTAATACCATAATCCGCCGCAAAGGCAAACAGCCCGATATGTGTCCTCTGAATTATGCCATGTCCAGAAAGCATAGAGAGATTGCCAGGCTCTTGATTACGAAAGGCGCAGACCCTAACGCTGTGTGCAAATCCAATGACATGGGCCCCCTTCACTGGGCCGCCCTGTGGGGCTACGATGATATAATTAACCTGCTTATTAAACGTGGAGCGAATCCAAACGGCCATACCGGTTCATCCGCCCACGCTCCAATAGGTGAATCAAAGAATGCAAAGATTGCCCTGCTTCTTATTGATTTTGGCGCTGACGTTAATTTTACCAACAAGGATAACAGTACACCGCTTCACCGTATCGCTCTATTTGGAAAAACAGATGTTGCCGAAGTTTTAATCTCTCACGGAGCGAAGATTAACGCACAGGATAATTTCGGTTTTACCCCTCTTCATCACGCTGCTCTCGAGTGCAATGTAGAATTTGTCAGCATGCTTATCGAGCATGGTGCAGATGTCAATATCAGAGAAAAAGAAGGAAGAACGCCTCTGGAAGATACCATAATTAAACGTACGGATTCGCGGGCCCATCCGGATTATCCAAAGTTCTACGAAACCATTAAACTTCTTATATCAAAGGGTTCAGAGTATAGAATTGAACATGTCATCAGAGCGGGTGATATGGAAAGGATAAAAAAACTGCTTGACGATAATCCACAACTGCTGCAATCAAAGGGTTACTGGCGCGACCCGTTACTGTTTTGTGCCATACGTTCAGGTAATTCTCAAGTCGTCGAATACCTTTTAGATAAAGGTGCTGACATTAATCAAGTCGGCAGATTTGAAGAGCCGCCGTTGCACGCTGCAGCGTATGCCGGAAACCCGGAAACTGTGGAACTTTTGATTCGTTCCGGGGCGAATGTCAATCAGAAAGGCCCGCTCGGCGAACTCGCTTTGCACTGGGTTGCCAAAGGGGCCGTCACAACCATCCCTCAGAAAATCAGCACGCAGGCTCAGTATGATGAAATTGTAAAAATACTGATAGATGCGGGCTCTGAACTCAACACTGCTGCAGAAGGACAAAGATGCGACTTATGTTTGTATCTCGAGGATGACGAACCTCCCGTCGATCAGATTAAACATCAGCTACGTTGGCTTGAAGTTGTGGACAAGCCTGTTCAAAAAGGATCTCCCCCAAGTATGGCATTTGGTGTTGGTGATACTGCCCTGCATGCAGTGGCAAGATGGGGGCAGGATAATATGGTGCGCATGCTGGTGGAGGCCAAAACTGATATTGAAGCTAAAAATGTTCATGGACAAACACCGCTGCACTTAGCAATCGCATTCAAGCACAAAAAGACAATCGAATATCTCATTAGTGTCGGTGCTGACCCTTCAGAAATTATGAATGACGGCACAAACGCCATTCAACTCGCGTCAAAACTAAACGATGAGGAAATAATAAAGCTGCTGCGGTAATCAGGTAAACTGTGATAAACTTAATTAATTACGATTTACCTGGGGCGGATATCTGGTCGGCGGAGGTACTTCGGCTGAATTGTTAAAGGATCTGCAAATTTTCCTTCCAGAGCAAGATGATAGCCCAGAAGATGGATGTTCGAGGCTTTGGGCGGCCAGTATTTTTCATCGAGGAATTTTATGCCGTCGGCTTCGAATTTTTCCTTATAATAAACCAGGCCTTCACCGAGCAGCCAGATGGGTCCACTTTGAGCGGCGAAATTTTCTGTGAACTGCTGCGGTGACATTAGACAGTCGTCGAGGATTTTGCTCCAGGGAAAGGCTGGGTTCATTTGCGAGTCGAATTCGTAAGCGGCGATGAAGAACTGTCCTCTTTTTGCGTCGGTGACGGCTGCTATTTTGTCGAGCTGAGTATGATTTTGTTTTATGTATTCTGTTGCATTTGCAGCTATTGCGTCGAGACTATCCACGGCAGCAATTTTGACTTTGTTGTTTGCAAGATGTAGGATTTTAGCGAGGGTGACAGCGATTCTCAGGCCTGTAAAGCTGCCCGGGCCGAGCGATATATAAATATGGTCGATTTGCAGCGGTTTTAGCTCGAAGCGGCTCAGCAGCTCAGAAATAGCGGGAAAAAGCTCGCTGCTGTGTTTTACGGGCGTTCGGAAGGTAGTCTGTGAAAGCAGCCGACCGGCTTGAGCGAGAGCGACAGAGCCGATGCGACCTGAGGTCTCAACAGCAATAATTAAAGGCCTTTTATTGGTAATTTTGCTCATAACAGACGGTTTTTTATGCCGATAAAACATTTTGGGACTATAAGAAGTCAAAAGTAAAAAAACGTCGTAAGATAATACTGTTGAAGTGTAAATAAATCAAATTTTTCTCCATAGTTTAAGAAAGAGTGTGATTTTGAAAGAGGTGAGAATTTTGAAGGGATTTTTATTTAAGAAGATATTATTGGCTGCATTATTCTGTCTGCTTTTTTGTACGGATTTTGCTTTTTGCGAGTCTGAGACATTTGAAAGCAGCATATACGACGTTGAGATAGGCGGTATCGGCAAAAGAGAGTCTGTCCGCCAGGTGGCGAGCGAGCTTCTGGCGGTCGGTATAGAGGAATATAATCGGTCTTTATTCGGTTCATCGGAAAAGACCCTTCTTAAGGCGAAGGAGTATAGGCGGTATTTGACCGGCCGGGAGCGAAGCCGGCTGAGTATGTATCTGAAAAGCGCAGCAGAGGCTGCGGTCAGGCGTAAGGGCGTTTTAGAACATATAAAAGCAGCTGACACACTGGTCAGAGAGGGAGA
This sequence comes from uncultured Pirellulales bacterium, assembly GCA_964395535.1. Taxonomy (GTDB): domain Bacteria; phylum Planctomycetota; class Phycisphaerae; order Sedimentisphaerales; family Anaerobacaceae; genus CAYLMG01. The sequence goes on along the minus strand of CAYNDE010000101.1, from coordinate 3,172 downwards.
AATAATAAGAGCCAAGGCCCATCTTAAGGAGATAAAGGGCAGTGAGCTACTGACCGAAAGAGAAAAGTCGTTTGTAAAAGAAGCGCTTAAGAAGATAGAGAAGTGGCTTGCTGAACATCAGAGGCAGACCGAAGAGCTTTATAATCACAGTGTTGAGCTTTATAACGCCGGCCAGCTTGAGAATGCCCGTTCCGGTTTTATCAGGGTCGCCCGCAGCGGCCTTGTGGTAAAGCCGGAAGACCAGACTCCGGAAGATTATGTTCACAAGATAGACCTGCTTTTGGGCGACAACGTCGGGACGTTTACCGTATCTGATATTGAATTGTTTGAAAGGCAAAGCGAAATTCAAAGCGGCTTGGTTGTTAAAGAGGGTTTGCTCGGCAGCAGGGCAGAGACAAAGATAAAAGGATTACAGCGGCCGGAAGAGGCTTATATGGAGGCCGTGAGCCGGAAAAGAAAACTCGTCGAAGGTTATACAAGTGCGGTGGTGACAGATGCTGTGACCAAGGCTAAAGATTATCTGGATGTCGGCAAGTTCTACAGGGCCCAAAAAGAGATAGAAAATGCTCAAAAGGCCCTGGAAGAAAATCGTTTGTATCTGGCTGATGATGTTTTTATGCAGTACAATTCCCAGTTAGGACAACTTGAACAACAAATAACGGAGGGGAGAAAAAAATGGCTGGGCGGCTTTAACGGTGACAGGGCATTTGAATGATAACGGTGTCGTTACAGTAGATTGTTTGGGCAGGTTTTTGGAGTGATGATTTTTTAATTTTTTTGCGTTTTTCCTTTTATATCTTCAACCATATCCTCATTTGCACATCCATAGTTTCTTTTGAGCCCATTTATACGATTGTGTTGTACATTAGTGAGTTCGAGAAATCAGGCTTTTGGAATTTTACTCAATTCGAGTCGGTTGAAGTATTTTTGCCGGCGTAAATTCGATTTTTTTCGTGAGTTTTTTTTTATGGTTTTTTTAATAGAGGGCGCTGAAAAATGTATTTTTTGGTGTCCGTATGGGCGATTTTGGCATAAAAAAAGTTTTTTTTAAGTAAGATTTTTCCTATTTTAACATCGTAGTTTTTTAGTATTATCGGCCGGTTGTGTGAAAACCGACTTTTTACTTGCAAGAAGGGCAATTTCTTTGTAAACTGCACATTATTAGATACCCCATCTTGAAGCTGAGGGTGGTTTGTGGGTTAGTTTGGGTAATATACACCTTAATTTTAGGCAGGAGGTTAATTTTGAAAAGGTCAAGATACATTATTAAACCGGTTCGAAAAATATCCATGTTAATCCTGTTGGCATTTCTTCTGTTGTTTTCAGTACCAGCTTTTTCTCAGGCTGGAGAATCTTCGATATCTGCAGCCGATTTAGATAAGCAAAAAACAGCACAAAACATAGCCAACTATTTTATGGAGTCGGGACTTGAAGAGTATCGCCAGGGCTTTTATGAAAAGGCCGAAGAGACATTCCTCAAGGCAGGGGAGTACCGTCAATATCTTAGCGAGGACTCTCGGAAACGTTTGGATGAGCTACTTGAGATGGCGCGTACAGCCAGGAGCGAACGAAAGGAGATTCTCGGGATAATTCGAGTGGCAGACAGGCTTGTTACAGAAGGCAATCTTGTCGATGCGCGAGAAAGGCTCGAAAAGGTGCAGTACAGTGAATATTTGACGGCCGAGGAGCGGGACCTTATAGCAGATGGCATCAGGAACATCGACGCCCAGATAAATGCGAAGCGAAAAGAAGTTGCTCAGATTTTCAACCGGAGCGTGGAGTACTATCGTTCCGGCCGGCTTGAGATGGCGCGTGAGGGATTCCAGAGAATTGCCGGCAGTAAATTACTGGTTCCGCCCGCAGGTCACAGGCCTGAAGATTACCTGGCTAAGATAGATGCAGCTCTGGCTGGGAAGGCTGAGGGCGAGTATCGCGTTGGTGAGGATATGTTCGAATTCATGCCTGCTATTGGGGTTGAAGGCGAAGGTGTGGGGACGGGCAGCTATATCGAAACGGTTAACCGCAAGATAAGTATTATACGCGGCCACACTAAAGCGGTTATTAACGACGTCAACGATAAGGCAATGTATTACATAGATAGCAGCGAGTTTGATAAGGCACAAGCTGAGATCGAGAGGGGTCAAAGGATTATAAGCGAAAACCAATTCCAGCTCGGTAAAGAGCTTTATGAGAAATATAACGATAAGCTGAATGCATTAACAGAGCAAGTGAAAAGCAGACAGCAGGACTGGGAGATAAATATTGCCGGACAGCGTGACAGAGAAGCTGCAGAGGCGCAGAGAGAATTCCGTGAAAGGATGGCAGAAGAAAGAGCGGCAACCGTAAAGGAGTTATTGCAGACAGCAAAGATGTACCAGGAGCAGCAGCGATATGAAGAGGCTCTTGGCCAGCTGGATAGCCTTCTTGTCGTTGACCCATTGAATGATGAGGCGTTGCGGCTGAAACAGACTCTGGAAGATATGATAAGCTATCGTAAGCAGCTCGAAGTGCAGAGAGAATCTAACAGAGAGAGAGTGGGTGTTCTGCTCTCGGCGGATGAGGCAAGTATACCCTATAAGGAAGAGATTACATATCCGAAGACCTGGCGGGAAATTCTTGAGAAGCCTCACCGTCAAACCGCTGGCCCGATTGGTCAGGACCCGGCCAATGAAGCAACTTATGAACAATTAGATAAAACTGTTGATTTGCCGACTCTGTATCCTGAGATGACCCTGGCGGCGGCGATAGAAGAGTTACGTGATTCGGTTCACCCGCCTTTGAAGATATTTGTTAATTGGAGTGATTTGCAAAGTGCCGGTGTTGATAGATTCAGCAGTATAAATATGGATGCTATAACAGGTGTTCCATTGAGGGCGGCGCTTAAGCTTTTGCTTGAAGCAGTTTCGCCTTTCGGCACAACGATTAGTTATATAGTAGACAGTGGAGTAGTAACAATAGCCACTGAGGATGCACTTCCGCTTGAGCTTGTTCCTTTGATTTATGATGTAACCGACCTTGTTGGCCAGCCCGCGAATTATTCTGCTGGTATGGGCATGGGCATGGGCATGGGCATGGGTATGGGTATGGGCATGGGTATGGGCGGCGGCGGTTACGGCCAGGGCGGTGGTGGTTACGGCCAGGGCGGCGGTGGTTATGGCGGCGGTGGTTATGG
>CAYNDE010000100.1:0-6327 GCA_964395535.1 uncultured Pirellulales bacterium | reverse complement strand
TCAGTACCTCTTTTCTGCTCCTGTCGCCCGCCCACATCGCACGAAGCTGCGGTATGGTGGCGTGTGACTCATCAATGAATAAAAGATAGTCGTCGGGGAAATAATCTATAAGCGTATATGGTCTCGCGCCGGCAGGCAGTCCTGAAAGATGCCTGGAGTAGTTTTCAATCCCGCTGCAATAGCCGACTTCCTGCAGCATCTCGATATCGTACATCGTTCTCGCCTGCAGCCGCTGGGCCTCGAGCAGCTTTCCCTGCTGTTTGAACTCGCCGAGCCTTTGTTCGAGCTCGGCTTTTATACCCGCGATGGATGATGAAATCCTGTCGTAAGGCATAATGTAGTGCTCTGCCGGGTAGATAAAGACCTGGATTTCCTCTGCCAGAACTTCTCCGGAAACGGGATTGATATAGCTGATTTTTTCTATCTCATCACCGAAAAACTCGAATCTTACTGCGAAAGTTTCGTATGACGGATATAATTCGACCACGTCTCCTCGTACCCTGAATCGGCCTCGCTGAAAATCGAAGTCGTTTCTGGTATATTGCAAATCCGCGAATCTGCCTAAGAGCTTGTTTCTCTCTATTTTGTCACCGGTTCTTACTGCCACCACTGACGCCTTGTAATCTTCCGGCGAACCGAGACCGAATATGCAGGATACCGACGCCACGATTATTACATCGTCCCTTGTCGAAAGGCTGGTCGTTGCGGAAAGCCTTAGCCTGTCGAGGTCGGCATTTTTTGATGCATCTTTTTCGATATAGATGTCACGCTGCGGTATATATGCTTCCGGCTGATAGTAGTCATAATAGCTCACGAAATATTCGACCGCATTTTCTGGGAATAATTCCGTGAACTCCTCGTAGAGCTGTGCCGCCAGTGTTTTATTATGAGAGATGACCAGAGTAGGGCGGTTGATTTGAGCTATGATATTAGCCATTGTGAAGGTCTTGCCCGAGCCGGTTACGCCCATTAGCGTCTGGAACTTTTTGCCGGTCTGCAAACCCTCAACAAGCCGTTCTATCGCCTGCGGCTGGTCACCGGCAGGATTAAACTCTTTTTTGATTTCAAAAACACCCATTTTTTCACCACAGTAAGTAATAACTTTCTAAGGAAATATATATAGACGCCTATTTTAACAGCAAATTGGTCATAATTCACTTATAAATTGGGATACAAACTTCAGCGACAGAAGTGGGTATAATAACAATATTTCTATTCTAACGTGAAGGTTTGCGGATAGGTAATCGCGGACAGCAGGGCAGCACCATATCGCTGCCAGAGAACATCATCGTTAAGCGATGAGTCATTTTGAAACATCTCGAATGTTACGATGGGTATTCCGAGAGTAAGTCCTGCATATGAGCCGAGCGAGCCGGGTTTTGCACCGAGTTTTTTAATGGGCAGTTCACAATGTTGAGCCATCTCATTAGCCAAAGAATAAGCTGAGCCGTCATAGTCGATGCAGGCCAGCGGCTGGTGAATGCTTACAATACGGTCAGGTTTATATTTACTGATTAGCTTTTCAATAGTGCGTGTCTCCGGTTCTGAAAGCGCCTTGTAACCGAATTTCCTCTTGTTAATTCGATTATCTGTTGCGAAATTGCGGTTCAAATTAACACCATTAGCATTAAAACGGCTGTTAGAATACAGGCCATCGGGATTAGCCACAGGTAAAAGCACGACCTTTTTTCCTGTTAGCAGTTGTGTGTTCTGTTGAAGATATTTTGACAGTTGTCGGACGAGTGGCGTTCCAGCCGGCTCATTGCCGTGGATAGTTGCAAGGATAAAAATTACATCCGGGCCCTGGCCGAGCATGATGCATTCTATCGGCCGGTTCTCGACGGATGTGCCGACGATTTGACGTTGAACTAATACCTCGGCTGACGGGAGCTCAGAGACCACTTCCGGATATCTTACCGGCTCAGCACAGCCGGAAAGCACAAGAATAGCCAGCGCACAACACACAAGCAGGATAACAAAGTAATTTTTATGCATCTTAATTACTCTTTCGACAATAACCACCAATTTACTGTAAAAAACTGACTGTTCACTTTCCTAAAAGCCTAAGAAGTACAACAACAAAATATTAGCAGGATTCGTTACTTTTTGAAGGTATGCAAACTCTCTAAGGTTTTCTCTGTTGTCTCTGACTGGTCACCCGACGGCATAAGTCTTGTTATAAGTTTGAAATTTTTCATTATTTGTCAGTATATAATAAAGTGTTAATCGGATTATATTTTTAGCCCAAATACTGCTTTTAACAAGACTTATATAAAGGAGTCTCTTGTCTTTATAATTAAAAGATTTTTATTGATAATTCCGATTTTTTGTTGAGAATAGAAAGGGAAATTGATGCCTTGTTAAGTTTTTCAAGGTAATAACCAAGAGTTTATGTAGGAGGCGAGGAAATGATTCAGTTTTCATGTCAGAATTGTAATCATCTTTTAAATGTCTCGGATAAGTATGCCGGCCGAAAGGGTAAATGTCCATCTTGTGGCAGTATAGTGCAAGTCCCTGCGCTGCAGAAAGAATATTCAAAAAAAGATATAAAGATAAAATTCCTGTGCTCGCAGTGTCATCAAAAGATAGGAGCCTTGGAAGAATGGGTTGGCAGGAAAGTTAAATGTGCTAAGTGCGGTTCTGTAAATATAGTACCTTATCCTGAAAAAATGTCAGCATCGAAGGCCTCCGAAGAAAATATCAGAGAATCAGGGATACTGAGTTCAGAAAGCCGGTCTGCCAGCGAGGATTTCGGGGCAGAAGACGCGATGGAGAACTTGTTGCAGGTGGAAAGGTCTGGCTCGGATATTGAAAAGCCTGGTTTAGTACAGCCAGTTTCTCAAACTGCTTTCGTTAATCAGCAAAGCACGATATACGGTGTCACGTCTAAATTGGAAAACGAAAATTTGTATAGAGAAGCAGGACATAAAAATAATTTCTTTTTGCAAATTTTTTGCAGTCTGATTGGTGCTTTAATCGGTGCAGGTATCTGGGCGGCGATTGCTGCTTTTACGGGATTTGAATTGGGTATTGTAGCAATAGGCGTTGGAGCGTTGGCGGGCTGGGGTATAACTTTGTTTTCAGAGGATAGAACTAACATGCTGGGTGTAATGGCAGCTGTTTTTGCCATTGTTGGTATCCTGGCCGGTAAAGCACTTGTTGCAAAATACGTAGTAATTCCCAAGGCAGGAGAATTTATGCGCGAGTTCGGAGCACAAATGTCACAGAGCGGTGAGGAAATGGCACAACAGGTGGATAAGCAGCAAATTAATGAAATCCTTAATGATTATGAATCTATGTTTGCTATGACACTTGTTTATCTTATGGATAACGGTGAATTTGATAGAGAGCTGGTCAAGGAATATCATTTTGCCCGTGTCCGGGGTGATATGCCGGAACATTTGAAACAAGATGCTGAAATTATAGACGCCCGCGTTAATGAATGCCTGGAGAAGTGGGACGACAACCAAAAGGAGCAAATTGTCAGGCAAAGCCTACCGGGATTCTTTGAAGAATTTGTAATTGGAGCATTTGAAAATCCTCAGATAATAGATAACCTCTTTTACGAAGCGTTTATCGCCACATTTTCCTGGTTTGATTTGTTGTGGTTTCCTTTAGCAATGGCAACGGCTTTTAAAATCGGCTCAGGACAATCCTGAACCAAAGTTAAGCATGCCGACGACCGGCTTTATAATAATTTCATACATAATTTTTAGATGCTTGACTTTTTTATCTCAAGAAAAGACAATTAATCCGAAAACTGGTTTTTACCTTAAATTTTTTCTGAGTCTTAAATAAGTTTTTTATGATTTTCTGCAATTTTATAAATTCGGTTATATGTGTTTGTTTCATCCCTCTGCTTTATAGTTATAATGACCCTTGTCAGGATTTTATAAATTATTACGGCTCAGCCGATGCCTCCGCGGCTGTGGCGCTCGATAAAGATACTTTTATTGTCGCTGATGATGAAAACAACGTACTGCGTGTGTATAAATTTGGAACAACTGGGCCGGTTTTTTCTTTCGACTTGACAGGCTTTCTTGGCACAACTGACGAACATCCGGAAGCGGACATCGAAGGAGCAACGAAGGTTGGTAACCGTATTTACTTGATAACCTCGCACGGCAGAAACAAAGACAGCAAAATCCGGCTGAACAGGTATCGGTTTTTTGCGACAGATTTCAAAATAGAGGATGATAAAATCAGTATTAAGCCAGCGGGAAAACCCTGCCGAACTCTTGTGCATAGTTTGTTAGAGCAGGACAGCATCGTTAAGGATAATTTGGCCCGTGCAGCAGGATTTTCTGCGGATAAACTTAAGCTGAAAGACATTGAGAATCTCGCACCTAAAAAGCAGGGCCTGAATATTGAAGGGCTTTGTGCCTCTGCTGACGGTAAAAATCTTTACATCGGCTTTCGAAATCCGCTGCACCATAGCAACACCGGCTCGAAGCAGGCTATTGTTGTACCCCTGAAAAATGCTGATGCTGTAATAGAGAAAAAACAGGAGCCGGTTTTTGGCGAAGCACTGCTGTGGAATCTTGACGGAAGGGGAATACGCAGTATGGAGTATTCAGCTTTTCACAAAACTTTTTTCATTATTGCCGGCCCGCCTGACGAGAGAAAAGATTTCGCTCTTTATAAGTGGTCGGGCGATAAAAAGCAGCAGCCTGAGCTTGTCAGGAAACTAGAGAATTTACCGAAGGATTTCACTCCCGAAGCCCTGTTTTCACCTGAGGATTCTGTCAAGCTGTTTCTGCTCAGCGATGATGGGACTTTGATAGTGGATGTTTCAGGTCCTGCCGAATGTTTGGAGGGCGAGCTGCTCGATGGTCTTAAATGTCAAAACAAATACCTTACCAACACGAATAAAAAAACATTTAGAGGTCTCTGGCTGGAACCGTAATGAAATATTATTTTTAGGTGAAGTAGAAATGAAAAAATTTATTCTTATTTTAATCAGCCTGCTTATATTATTCGGCTGTTCTCAGTCAGCCGAGCAGCAGCAACAGAAAGCCCAAACGCGGGCAGACGTCGGTTTTCCCGTCAAGATCGGCCTGCAGAGCGAACAAGGCCTGCCTGTTCAGTTAATGCTCGATGAACAAAAACCTCTGCCTGTCGAGCTTCAGGTGACTGATACGGAGAAACTTCCGGTAGATATAACTGCGAGTAAGAGTTTACCTGTCGAAGTCCGCTGGCAGAGCAATGAAAGCCAGCCGGTTGAGGTAAAAATTGCCGAAGGCGGCGAACTCTCTGTAAGACTTGATATGGAAGGCGAAAAACCACTTTCAGTTAATTTTGAAATGCCGCAGATACCTCAAAAGCTGATAAATGCAGCAGCTCTGATGATGATATGTTTGTTAGTTACAGCCCTTGCCTCGCTGCTCGCTGCAATTTTTGCCTGCCGTGCCGCCTGGTATAACAAGCAGGCAGTCAAAAAATAGTGTCCGGTTTTTTACGAAGCGATTAGCAATATAAACGAAATGAGAAGCTACAGCCAGCAAAGTCTATTCGAAACACAGCAGGTTGACACAGAGCCTTGCCGTCATATAATTCGTGTCGCTATCGAAGCCGGCGTCGATTCCGAGTTTGATTATCTTGTTCCTGACAGGCTCTGGCCTGTAACGCCTGGCCAGAGGGTCGAAGTGCCTTTCGGCAGGGCGGATAAGCGCCAGAGAGCTTTCTGCGTCGCCTCCGATATCAGGCCTGAAGACTCTTTTGCAGCACGAGGAAAAGAACACCTCTTGAAAAAGGTAACAGGGGTTGTTGACGCTCAGCCTTTACTCGATAAATCTCTCCTGCGGCTTGCTGATTGGATAAGCGATTACTATGTTTGTCCCCTGGGACAGGTCCTTTTTGCTATGGTCCCTGCGCCGGTTAAAAAAGGTATCGGCGTGAAAAAGAAAAAACTTGTTTATCTTGCCTCACCTTTACAGCAAAATACTGACAGCCTCAAATCCAAAAAGCAAAAGCGGATTGTCTCTATCCTTTCTGATATGCAAAGCTTCAGTGCTGACTCAGCAATTGAGCTTGAAAGCCTGCTTTCAGAGGCGGATTGTAGGCTCTCGCCCGTAAAAAACCTTGCCCAGAAGGGCGTAGTAAAATTAGTCCTCAAAGAAGTTTTACCGACCTTGCCAGTTATATCGGAAAAAATGGTGTTAGAAACCGGCGAAATCAAGCTCAATACAGACCAGCTAAAGGCACTTGAGCATATAAACCAGCAGCTCGGTTCCGGCAGATTTGGCGTTACGCTCCTTTTTGGTGTCACCGATAGCGGAAAGACCGAGGTTTATATAAATGCGATACAATCCGTTTTACAGAAGGGTA
>CAYNDE010000099.1:0-6407 GCA_964395535.1 uncultured Pirellulales bacterium | reverse complement strand
TTATTTCACTTCAGCTTAAAGGCGTGATAAAACAGCAGCCCGGCAGCTTCTTTCTGAGAAGACAGGCTGTACAAAAAACCCCTGTCAGCGATTGATTTTCAGGTCATAAGTTGCTGCGAACTAGCAAAAACAACGACGAAATTCGGAAATGCTTTATTTAGGCGGGTAGTAATAGGGTGTTTCGCCGTTTTCGTTAGGTATTATTGCCTGTTGAAAAATGGCTCTGCCTTGTAGGCTAACCGAGGGGAACCATTGTTTGTCTTTTAGTCTTTTTATGAGCATGCCTTCACCGTACCTTGTACTGTCTCTGTCGTCGTGGATATAGTTCGGGTCTTTTGTTTCAAGAAAACCTATTATTCGCTCTGATTCGTTCGGCTCAGGGACATAGCTGAAGACGTAAGCCCTTACACCGGCAGGGGCACCGTTCGGCAGCGGCCCTGAAGGAGCTGCAATTGGAGGTATCCGGCCGGCCTTGGCGGCAAAAAGATCACCGGTATTCAAATCGTAGTACCAGTCCATTTTGGGATTATTGACCTGTACGGCTTCTTTGTTCCTGAATGAACTTATGATGACGATGATTAGTATGATTACCGATAGATTGGTAATTATTATGACAGCTCGACGATTGCTGTTTATACGTTTGCGAATTGCCAAGTCTTTCCATCGCTCCCGTATCTCAAACTTAAGCGATTGCCAGTCAACCATTTTTTTTAATAACCTCCCGTAAAGTCAGCAGGGTTCCTGCAACGTTTCAATATTTGGGTCCATCACTGCAGTCCTCCCATTAATTCTAAAATCCGCACAAGGTCGCGATTGTAAGCAGAAGCTTGAGCGGCAGTTCTCTGAAATTCTGCCAGCTCTATTGTTCTTCGGTCTTTCCATTTCAAATATTCGTAGTGCATATCGACGAAGGAAATATTGCAGCCTTCGGCGTGTCTTGCTGTTATGCTTCTGCTTACCAGTCCGCTTGACGGTGATATTCTCTGATACCACACCGGATTTGCTGCTGTAACATCTTCCACGGGGCAAAATGAACCTTCCATCCATTCGGTTTGAGCTGTCGTGTCGACGAAGACCATTTTTGTCGTTGGTCTTGCAATCGACGTCCAGGTTACATATGGGCGGATATTATCGTGTTCGCAGTTGCACGTTTTGCCGTTCATTGCTCTTGATATCGAATAGCTTCTCAGGCGGTAGCTTGGGTCTGTAGGGCATTTGTACAGGCCGGCTGTTTGAGCACATCCGAACAGCACACCGTCTTTTAGAGCCTGTTCTGTCCCTCCGATGAAATTTCCCGGAAGGTCAAGCGGCCCATCGGCTACCCAGTTGCCCTCACCGAAAAAATTGAAACCCGTATCTGCCGAGCAGAGCCTGTCGTCATTATCGTAGGCATACATCGTCCAGCACATCGTCAGCTGTCTCATATTTGAACCGCAGACCACGCGCTGAGCCTGCTCTCTGGATCTGTTCAGACCGGGGAGCATAATAGACATAAGAAGCGATATGATTGATATGACGACCAGCAGCTCCAGTAAGGTAAAGCCGCTTCTAACGACCCGCTTCTCTGCTTTTTTCAAGCTCCTTTTAATAACCGTTATTCCTTTTAATCTCTTAGAATATGGGCCGCTTATAATAAATACATTGTACAATAGTTTTCCCGATGCGGCAAGATAAATTATTTACAGCTTTTCGTCCACCAGAACAGCAGGACCTGCAGGTCAGATGAATCAACCTCGCCATTACCGGTAAAATCGCCCCTCAGTCCGGGCCCGTATTTCAGCCAGTTATTGGCCAAGGAGCAGAAATCCCTGAAATTTATAGTACCGTCAGTTTCAATATCCGTTGATTGACATTGATATACAGGCAAGAGCCATTGTTCTGAAAAAACCGCTAAATCTGCAGCGTCGATTTTGTTATCGTTATACAGATTCGCCTGCAGTTCGGCTTCGCATCTCATCCAGCTTTCTGCAAAGAATTGATAATCGTTGAAGTTAACGATATTATTTCCGTCGAAGTCCGCCCATCGGTTAATCGGGGCGATTTTTGCGAAGATACCGTAGCCGGAACCATCCTGACCATCACTTTGCCAGACGAGAAGATATTTTTTATCCTGTCCCGCAGCCGGCGATGGTGACTTTTGTTCATCGACGGTATAAGTATTTATGCGCTGCTGTGTACCGAGCAGAAAAGGTGGACCTATGTAGTCGGCTTCTATGGTGAGGTGTTGAGCGATTATGTCGTTTTTGTGAATCTGCGAGCCGCTCTCGTTTTCCCAGGCAACTAAGAAGCAGCTGTCTTTACCGCAGTCTATCGATGGGTTTGACTGCGCACCTTCTGTATTTGAATTTATGATAAGCGGCTCGTGCAATGGAGCGTGACTATAATGGTAAGTTCTTATGTATATGTCGTCTTCGGCACTTGTTTGGCTGTGCGCGTCCCAGACTATGATGAAGTTGCCGACGGCATCAGCGGCGATTTTTGCCTCAGTAAGTGATGAGAAGTTGTTTGTGCTGACCTCAACATCGAAGAATGGGACTGTTCCGTCGGACTCAATAAACTGTTTCCAGACAGATTTTGTAGTGCTTTCTCGTGTCCAGGTAACGACAGAGTATCCTGTCTCGAACATTACGGCGTCTGGATAACGGCAGTTAAACGATTCAGAGTTTATGGTAAATTCAGGGCCTGTGGGATTGCCGAGCCTATCGAACAGTCGGCCGCAAATAGAACGCTTGTCCGGCTCTTCGTTAACATTGAAGCTTTCCCAGACAATGATAAATGAGCCCTGTGAATTCATTGCAGCGGCGGGAGCGAGCTGTCTGTCGGTAGTGTAGTTATTAATGCGGAATTCATTTTTTACAGTGTTTGCGTTTGCATCATATATTTTTGCGAAGATGTCTTCTTCGTCGATACCGGGACCCTGCCAGACAATAACGAAATTTCCGTTGGCATCAGCTGCGATGTCGGGGCATTTTTGATTGCCGGCTGTGGTCTCGTTTACAAGAAATTCGCCTGTAACAGGACAGCAGTTTGAGTCGAAAATTCCTGCGACGATGCCTCCTGAATTACTGTCGCCGCTGTGGCGGTAACTGTCCCAGGCGACGATGTAATTTCCATTGCTGAAAGCCGCAGCAGGATTTTTCTGGTCATTTGTTTTGCGGGTATTAATGGGAATATCAGATTTTAACGGCACTATCAGCAGGCAGGTTATGAGTAAAGACTCAACTATCTTTTTTTCTAAAGGGTACATTTTTTAGCCTCTGCGGTTTGTAATTTAGCGATTTTAGTTAGAGAAGTCAATTCCGTAATCCACGGATTCTCTGCCGCTGCAGGCAAATAATTTTATGATTATCCTGCTTATCTGAAGGGCTGTTTTATGGTCTATATCAGGCTTGCCACGATTAGCCGTTATTTTGTACCGCAGCTTTGAGAGCCGAGGATTGCTTTGAGTCTTTGACAGCAGCAATGAGATATTTAACAAATTTTCCCAGGCCAACGAATATGAGCGCTTTTGCGCCCTGGTATAACAATGTCGGCAGAAATAACATTAACCAATGTAAGTCAAGAGATACGTTACTACCCATCCGGCCGGTACCAACAAGCCAAATTTCAAAACCCACTTGATAAACTGTAATAATTGCATAAATGTAAAAAATCTTGTCGCCGTAACGGAGCAGAGGTCCCATTTTGTTATCGCTGCTGTAAAGATACCTGAGAAGTTGAGAAAAGCCCAGCGACACCAGACCGATGTTAAAAAAGAGGTTGTACGAGCGCTTGAACGTACCAAATACCCCTCTTAAATTAACCTCGCCCCCAGTTTGCATAGATTCCAAGAGGAGCATTACAAAACCAATACCGCCCAGACAGAGAAGAAGCCATCCAAGAAGCCATAGAACTGTACAATAAAACATCCATAGGCTTTTGTTTTTTTCGTTAATATTAATCATTTGCAGTCTCCTTGTTTGTCAGCCGACAAATTGCATTTCTCGCAAAAACTCGAATTGAGCCAATCACAGGTTTTTAATGAGACCTTAATTGTAACAAATATCATTTAATTTACATGTATTTATTTGCCTGAAGCAGATTTTTCCCAAGAGGTACATTTTGGGGCATCCAACCCTGTTAATCTGGCGATTTTAGCTAAAAAAGTCAATTCCGTAATCCCGCAGACCTCTGCTGCTAAGCTACTTTGAACAAAGTTCTGCAAAAAGCGTATCATTAGGAGGGAAATTAAAATTTTTTTGATAAAAACTTGACTATCTGTCGATATCGTAGTAGAATTGAAAGTTTGGACGGCAGTCCTAAAGTTGGCTGCCCTGATATTAAAAGGTTAGGTAGGGAATTGAAAGAGATTTTGCTAATACGGTTTTATTTGCATTAAACTGCCGGTAAATGATTGCTGGTACAGACCAAAAGCCGCTGGTAGTTTATGCAGCGGTTTTTTTGTTGCTCTTTTTTAAGTTTATATATAGAATTACGAGCCCAGCGAAATTGATTATTTATTATTGAATATTTATTATTGTAATCTGTTTTGGAATCCGAAATTAATAAAATGGGTGTTCAGTACGGATTGCTGTAACATAGTAGATAGCAAATAATAAATTGAAGATTGTTTTGGGCTCGTAGCTCAGTTGGTTAGAGCGCACGCCTGATAAGCGTGAGGTCGGAAGTTCGACTCTTCCCGGGCCCATTTTCCTTTGGCCAAAGGCCAAAGGAAATAAGAAATTCGAATATCGAAATCCGAAACGGTTTCGAATTTCGGATTTAGTGCTTCGTATTTCCCGCGAAGCGGGCTCCGGGGACGTAGCTCAGCTGGGAGAGCGCCGGCTTTGCAAGCCGGAAGTCGTGGGTTCGAGTCCCATCGTCTCCATTCTGCTTCGCTAAAGCTTCGCAGAATAATAGGGAAAGCGAAGCTCTTCGAAGCTTTAGCGAAGAAGAGTTCTTTGACAAGTTAATATGTGGATGCGGGCATTCGTTCTTCTATGGAAAATAGAAGAACTATTACAATGAGCGCAAAATTAGGAAATTTTTGCTAATCGAAATCTCTCGACAGGCGAAAATTCTTCTAAATATCAATCAATGATTGATATGGTCAAGTTACTAAGGGTGTATGGTGGATGTCTAGGTGCCGAGAGGCGATGAAGGACGTGGCAGGCTGCGATAAGCCCGGGGCAGGTGCCGAGCAACCGTTAATCCCGGGATTTCCGAATGGGGAAACCCGGCGGAACTGGGCAACCAGATTCCGTCATCGGCGGCTGAATGCATAGGCCGTTCGAGGCGAACGCAGGGAACTGAAACATCTAAGTACCTGCAGGAAAAGAAATCAACCGAGACTCCGTTAGTAGCGGCGAGCGAAACCGGAATAGCCCAAACCCCGCACCTACTTTGCACAGTTAGAAGTCGCCGTTCCGGCGACTGCTAAACAGCACGGGCTGGAATCCGATGTTACAATCGACTGTTCAAAGTAGGTGCGGGGGGTTGTGGGCATCGGCATAAGAAGATGGATGGTCAGCAGAACGGTCTGGAAAGGCCGACTATAAAAGGTGATAGTCCTGTATGCGAAAACCTGAAGTCTTCGCCGGTGTCCCAGAGTAGCACGGAGCTCGTGGAACTCTGTGCGAAGCCGGGGGGTCCACCCTCCAAGGCTAAGTACTACTCGGCAACCGATAGTGAAAAGTAGCGCGAGCGAACGATGAAAAGTACCCCTTTTAGGGGAGTTAAAAGTACCTGAAACCATATACCTACAAACGGTGGAAGCACTATGTCCCGCACCTATTTTGCTCACTTTATAAAGGATGAATGACCAACGAGTTATTCTAAACTCGTAAATCATTAGCCTTTCTTGCGAAGTGGTCAAAATAGGTGCGGGAAACGTGTGACCACGTGCCTTTTGCATAATGAGCCGGCGAGTTACCGTCTGTGGCAAGGTTAACCCCTTCAAGGGGGCAGCCGTAGCGAAAGCGAGTCTTAAATGGGCGAAATATCAGTCGCAGGTGGTAGACGCGAAACCAGGTGATCTACCCATGGCCAGGTTGAAGGGGATGTAAAAATCCCTGGAGGACCGAACGCACCAACGTTGAAAAGTTGGGCGATGAGCTGTGGGGAGGAGTGAAAGTCTAATCAAACGTGGAGATAGCTCGTTCTCTCCGAAATAGCTTTAGGGCTAGCGTCCGGTCACTACTTTGCGGGGGTAGAGCTACTGAATGGGGATAGGGAGCCACCAGCTTACCTGCCCCAACCAAACTCCGAATACCGTAAAGATTATCTCAGGAGTCAGACTGTGGGGGATAACCTCCATGGTCAAAAGGGAAACAACCCAGACCGCCAGCTAAGGTCCCGAAGTTCTGCTAAGTTCTTAAGGAAGTTGAATTGCTGTGACAGCCAGGATGTTGGCTTAGAGGCAGCCACCA
>CAYNDE010000098.1:3952-6414 GCA_964395535.1 uncultured Pirellulales bacterium | reverse complement strand
GAGAGGCATAAAGTGTCGTTGTCTTTCCGCTTCCTGTCGGCCCCGTAACAAGCACAATCCCGTGAGCCTTGTGCAAACAACGATTGAATCCGTTCAAAGTCCTCTGGTCCATACCCAATTCGGAAAGGGCCATCAATGAAGCCGTCCTGTCGAGAATTCTCATTGTCACCGACTCTCCGAATATCGTCGGAACGGTTGAGACTCGAAGGTCAACCTTTCCGTTTCTGCCCACAAATTCAATGTGGCCGTCCTGGGGAACAAAACGCTCGGCAATATTCATATTTGCCATAATCTTGATTCGTGAAACAATCGCCGCCTGCAGTCTTTTCGATGAAGGTGTTTTTTCCACGAGCATACCGTCAACACGGTATTTAATTTTCACCTCTTTTTCGAACGGCTCTATATGAATATCGCTGGCTCTTGCGTCGATAGCCTCAAGGGTTATCAGATTGACAAGATTGACCAGCGAAGGCTCTCTTGCCATTTCATGCAGTTTTGCTGCTGTATATTCACCGTTCTCCAGCGCCGCCTCTGTGCCCTTTTCAACCGGCACAAGATTATCCAGCATCCTGGCAACGTTACTTCCATAGAATTTCAGAATGGATTTTTCCATCTGGTCCGGGTCTGCATAATATCTTTGAACGGAATAATTAGTAACAAGACGCAGGTCTTCAACAACCTCTGCCTGAAATGGGTCTGTCATCGCCACTGCCAGCCGGCCGTTATCCCGCCACAACGGTAAAATATTATACTTGCTAACCATCTCCGCCGGCACAAGGCTGACTATATCAGCACTGACAGTAACGTTTGACAGGTCCACCTTTTCTATTCCCGCCTGTTCTGCGAGTGTCTCGTTCAACTGCGGCTTTGTAACATAGCCCAGCTCAAGCAAAATCTGGCCGAGACGCTTGTGCTCAATCTGCTGCTGGGCCAGTGCAAATTGAAGGCTCGACTCATCGAGGTATGAATTTTCGCAAAGCAGCAGACCCAATTTTTTATCTTTACGTACTGTCACCCTTTACAGTATCCTAAAAATGACTGTCTTTTACAAAAAAAACGTTAGTAAAAAGCAAAACTCCATTTTAGATATAATTGTATATAAATAAAGAACTTATGTCAAGCAGAAAGGCCTTCTTCTGCTATAACTTTACACTTTCCTTATAAAAAGTCGAACATATCTATGATTTAGACGCCTCCAATACCCATTTTGTTACAGTAAAAATCCAATTAAAACATTAAAAATTCACGAAAAATCAGCTTTCATAAACACTAAAAAAAACCGCATTGTTTATAGATTATTGATAGCTTTTCAAATTTTCTTTCTGACAAAATAAAAAAAATTGAACCATTACACCAAATTAAGAAAAGCCATATAATATATTGTACTAATACTCTTAATACATTATGTATTATTCGGCCTTCTTTTTCAAGGATTTTTTATAAGAAAATCGAAATTTTTTTTAGCTGCTAAACGCAAAAAATAAGGATATCTAAATGTTGTACATTTGTCAAAGGAAAATATTCTTAAAAAGAAGCTGCAAGGCTCGGCCCACTTCAACCTTGCAGCTTCATCTCTTTGGCATCACGCCTCTGCCAAAATTAAATCCGATATCGGCTGTGAAGTCCTATTCGAAACTAAAAGCCATATACCGGCCTTAACTGCTCACTTCGAGGCAGCTCAGGATAATACTCGCCCCTTGGGCCGACATAACCAACACCGTGTCTTCTCAGTTTCAAAGGTACAATCGAGCCGTTGCTGTTGGTAACATTTACTGTAACCATATTCATTTCTTCTTCGAGTTCATACCTGTGGGCCTCAGCCTTTTTCTTATCGCCCTCGTTGCCAATCAGGTAGCCGACCCCGCCGCCGACAGCCGCTCCTATGAGCGTCGATTCAGTACTCCTGCCGGCAAGCTGGCCGATACCCCCACCTGCCAGAGAGCCGATAGCCGCTCCGCTCATTGCATCGCTTTCACAGCCGACAACAAAAACAAAACTCAAAACTACAACTGCGATTACCAATTTTTTTATAAGCTCCCGTTTCATTTTCATTTCTCCTTAAAAAGTTTCTGCGTTTATTTATAATTGCATATCCCTGAATTTTTTCATACCGCCCTGCCTGTTCCCTTCACCGTTTAATACTACTGCCGGCAAAGCTGCTCCGGCTCAAGATTACAGTCAAGCCAGCCGGTAGCCATTATCGCAAAATCCGTAAAATCAACTTTACAATCACCGTCTATGTCACCTTCAGGCATTGCCAGACATTTGGCAGCCTCAATCCCGTCGAGAATCACTGCATAAATATTCCAGTTTTCATTGCGGTCGTCCTGCCAGACAACAACATTTCCGCTTATGGCAGGACTCGTCTGATTCGCAGGATTATCGGTGATTTGAAATTCCTTGCCCGTGCTCAGATTATATCCATAGATATCCCAGTTGCCGTTACGGTCATCCTGCCAGAC
>CAYNDE010000098.1:1257-3852 GCA_964395535.1 uncultured Pirellulales bacterium | reverse complement strand
TGCTCAGATTATATCCATAGATATCCCAGTTGCCGTTACGGTCATCCTGCCAGACAATTAAATGACCATCAATCGCAGGATTTATCTGCCGCAAATTCTGAGCAGTAATAGCAAATTCAATCGGTCTGGCCGGCTCATAAATATCAGCACCGAAGATATCGTAATCGCCAAAAAAGTCATCATCCCAGAGCACCGTAGTCTCATAAACCGCAGGTGCCTGCTGATTTGCATCGAAACCGGCGATTAAATAAGATAGAGGCTCGCTCCGGTCGGTGATATCGCTAACATATACATCCAAATCCGGCTCACCGCCGTCCGTCCATACAACTGTATTACCATAGACAGCCGGGAACTGCTGGTCGTCATCGAAAAGTGCGACGTAAATCTCCTCGATATTTTCCAAATCCGAAATATCTGCCGCAATAATGTCCCAGTCACCAAAGTAATCATCCTGCCAGACCACAATATCACCATAAATAGCCGGCTCAATCTGCTGCTCATTAAAATCAGCTACGGCAAAAATCGCTCCCGGATTTTCAATATCGATGCCGAAAATGTCCCAGTCTCCATAATAATAATCCTGCCACACGATTCTCTTTCCATAAACAGCCGGGTTCATCTGGTCTTCGTAATCGGCAACATCAAAAACCAAAGGATTGTCACGATTAGTTATATCAGCGTAATAGATATCCCAGTCCCCATCGACGCTCTGCTGCCAGGCGACGATGTTACCGTGTATGGCTGGCGCCTGCTGGTCATCCGTTGTGGGATACACAATAAATTCCTGCCAGCTGCCGCCCTGTGCCGCAGAGACCGATAGGCCAGCCAGAACAATACACAAAACCAGTTTTTCCGTATCACGCTTTTCCATTTTTTCAGCCCTTTACCGGCACTGACCATCAGAACGTCAGTCCGTTTCAGAGTTTTGTCCTTCTTCAATAATTACTTCAGCTTCCTCCATTTCCTGATGCCTTATCTTTGCCAGCAGTTCGAGCAGTGTCATCGCCGAAGGTGCATTTGTCATATCCTCACTTGCCTTAAGCAGGTGCTCCTCCGCCTCGTCATTATCACCCACGCCAAGCAGTTGATAGCCCAAAAGAAGCTGCAGGTCGGCATCAAAGGTATAAAGCTTCGCCTTGTCGCTGAGCTTATCGATTTGTTCGAAGAGTGCTTCTTCATCGGAATACAGCCCGCGAGGATAAAAAACACCTTCTTTTTCGGGCGAAATCTTTTCCAAAGCCTCTCGAAGTGCCTCAGCCGCCTCCGGATAGCTTTCAGCCGCAAAAAGGGCCTGTACATAAGCGAAGGGTAAAATTATATCATCAGGCGCAAGCTTCATCGCCTCTGCAAACTTGTCGGCTGCGTAACCGTAACTGCCGAACTCGAAGGCCTTGACGGCTTCCTCGAAATATGTATCCGCCAAGGTCGCCTCCGCAGGTTCTTCAGCGGCTTGCTGCGCAAGCTTCGCTCGAACATCGGCAAACGTCGTCTCGTCAACGTACGGGATATCTGATGAGCTGCTGCCGTAGTAGTTGTAATAGTTATAGGTGTAGTAATTATCAACGCCATAATCTAATTCACGCGCAACAGGATAGTAACCATACCACCTGTATATATGCCAGGGATACCAGTAATAGCGAACGTATCCGTATCCAATCGGCCAGTAACCGCCTAAGCTGACAAAAACGTATTTCCTGTGATAATATGGATACACATAGCAGAACGACCAGTCACCGCCCCAGCTATAGCTGACCCGGAAACTATATCCTGGCCAGATAATGCGATGACATAAACTGCCGAAGTAGTCTCTGTAAACATATTCAGTATGGTGTGTGTGCATTATTGCATTTGGACGGTCCTGATATACAACCCTGTCTGACCTTCTGCCGCCCCTGTATCTGAGATTTTCTACAACTATTCCCTTACGGTCGCCTCTCTGCCCCGGTTGTTCTCTTGAGCGACGCTCACCATTCACTCGAGCTCGCGTATTCCTGCTGGAATCATCTCTTACAACCCGGCCTTCCGCACCTCCCTGCCTATCCCGCAAAGAATCACTTCGTCCCGTCAAAGAGCCTTCAGACCTGTCTTCTCTAACTGTTTCACGCCTGCCTAATGTAGGTTGCTTGACAACTGGGCTTTTTACATCTCTCTGTCTCGGCTGTACAGTCAATTCAGTCCTGGTACGATTATTTCCCCTTTCAACAACAGTACGGCCCCTGTCACCAATCTCACTTCCGATACGAGACCTGTTAACCGTCTCGCCTCCCGAATTCTGTTTGTTATCCTGAGTGTTGCTTCTTTCTGTAACAACTGAGTTTCTTGTTGTGCTTACAGACCTGCCGATATTGCCTCCTATTTTTTCTGCTCTGTTTGAGCTGACTACATCTTTAGAACTTTGTGTTCCCGTATTTCTATTGGCAACTGAAGCACTCGGCCTGCCGATATTACTTCCGATTTCCGCTGCCCTGCTTGTGCTTACTGCATTTTCAGACCTTTGTGCGTTTGTACTTCTATTGGCAACTGATACACTCGGCTTGCCGATACTTCTCGCAATACTGCTGCTTCTTGACGTTGTTGCTCTATTGCTTCTACTCA
>CAYNDE010000098.1:0-1157 GCA_964395535.1 uncultured Pirellulales bacterium | reverse complement strand
ATACTTCTCGCAATACTGCTGCTTCTTGACGTTGTTGCTCTATTGCTTCTACTCACACTGATATTTGTGCTTCTAATTGCACTTTGCTGCTGCCGAACGCTGCTGCTTGAATCTCTCACTGTTGACCTGGTGACAGTCGGTGTTGAACGTGTGACCGAAATGCTTGGACTGCTTGTAACACTATGTGTCCTGATGTTCGTTGTTGCAGGTGTCCGTGTATTTACTGACCTGTTCATACTTACAGAGCTTCTGGTTGTGCTTCTAATACTTGTCTGCGGTCCTCTTATTGTCTGGTTTGTTCTTACGCTGCTTCTATCTGTACTTCTAATACTCGTCTGCGTTTGTCTGGTTGACTGATTTGTTGCAACATTACTTCTGCTGACATTTGATTGCCTTGCTATTTGTGCAGGCCGTGTCTTTACTGATGAGTTTCTGTTAGCCGATTGTGAAGAGCTGTTTGTCGCTCTTTGTGTTGCATTGCTTTGTCCCTGGCTGCTCCTTTGTGAAGAGCTGCTATTATTACCCTTGGATTTTCCAGCTTCTTTTGCTAAAGCAATCTCAGTTAAAAATAATACTGTTAGTATTAAAACTACGAATGCGTATTTAACGATTTTTTTGTTTTTTTTAGCTAACATAATACTTCTCCTTTCCCTTTTTACTTCATTCTCAATCTTTTTTTTAAGCTCCTCTTTATTTCACAACGATTATTTTTCATTTTTTTCTTCTTTTGTCTTTTTTCTCTATTCACTTTTTCAATCAATTTCTTCTGAGTTTTTCATTAACCTCTCATAATATAATACGCTCGGGAACTTCAAAATGTCAAGCTATTTTTTCATAATTGTATATATTTTTTTACATAGCTGAGTCAGATTTTATAAGCACTTTATATACAAAGACTTAACCTAAATTACCATCCGAACAACGACTAAAAATTTGACAAATCAGCTTGTTTTTTTTTGCTTATATAAATATAATTTAATATGAGAAGCCTTTTTCGATGATAATATTCATTGGGCGTAAAAGGCATACAAGGAGCAAAAAATGGCTCAAAAAATTAGAAATCCCCTCGCACAGGCGCTTGGACTGGTGCTTCAAAACACCAGGGACAAAATGGGAGGCATCTCTTCTTCCGAAATAGCATCGCTGCTCGGCCTGGC
>CAYNDE010000097.1:0-6523 GCA_964395535.1 uncultured Pirellulales bacterium | reverse complement strand
ACTGATTTTTAGGGAGGTTTTGAAAATGCTTAAGAACCATCATATAAAAATGTGTATTGGGATAGTGCTGTTCCTCATTACAAACTGTTTTACTTTTAATGGTGCCTGCTGGGCCAATGAAGCTTGGCTGGAAATGGAAAAACTCACAGCCTTTGACGGAGCCGAGAACGACTGGTTCGGCTGTCCAGTTGCGAGCGGCTGGGACGACGTAATCGTCGGCGTGTACAAGGACGATGACGCCGGGGACAACTCGGGTTCTGCCTACATCTTCAACTGGAATGGTGCAACGTGGAGCCTGCAGAACAAGGTGACCGCTTCGGACGCGGCTGCTGGTGATTACTTTGGCTTTTCCGTATCAATCGACCTTGATTATGCCATTATTGGTGCGCCTTATGAAGATGCCAAGGGAGACGCTTCCGGTTCGGCATACATATTTAAGCGGACCGGCTCAAGCTGGAGCCAGCAGGCGAAGCTGACGGCTGCGGACGGCGCTGCCTTAGACTGGTTTGGCTATTCCGTAGCCATCTGTGGCGAGTATGCTGTCGTTGGCGCACTTTTCGGTGACGGTAACGAAAACGGCTCAGGCGCCGCTTATATATTCAAACGCAACGGGACAAGCTGGAGCCAGCAGGCCAAGCTATCAGCTTCAGACGGTGAAGATGGTGACCAATTCGGCTGCTCTGTTGCATGGGATGGTGACTACATAGTAATCGGCGCAAGGTACGATAACGACAACGGCAACCACTCCGGCTCAGCATACGTATTCAAGCAGGATGCGACAGGCTGGGCAGAACAGCAAAAGCTGTTGGCCTCCGACGGTGCTGCAAACGACGAATTCGGATTTTCTGTCTCCATCAGTGCCAAATATGCAATCGTGGGAACCACTAAAGGTGACGGCAATGAAGTTGATTCGGGCGCTGCATATATATTCGAACGGGACTGCACGAACTGGATGCAACGCAGCAAGGTTACCGCCTCTGATGGTGTTGCCAACGACTGGTTTGGCCGTGCCGTTTCGATATCCGGAATCTATACTGTCGTGGGTGCCTGGAGCAATGACGCTAATGGAGCCGACTCCGGCTCAGCTTATATATTTGAGCGAGACCGCAAAGGCTGGTTCGAACGGTCTAAGCTGGTAGCCTCGGACAGTGCAGCTGGCGACTATTTGGGCTATGCTGTTTCGATAGGAAATAATTTCTTAGTCTGTGGTGCAATGGGGGACGACGATGTGGCAAGTGCTGCGGGCGCGGTGTATGTGTTTGAAAAAACTCTCTGCCCCGTTGCGGATTTGAGCGGGAACTGCTACGCTGACTTTTATGACTTGGCCATCTTCGCCGATGACTGGCTGCAGGATGGAATCACCTGCCAGAGTGGCTATGCAGACTGCGACAATGTTAATGCAAACGGATGCGAGACGAATGTGTATTCGGACGTGGACAACTGCGGGGCGTGTGGAAACATTTGCAGCTTGCCCAACGCCCAGGAGGCATGTGTTGGAGGCAATTGCGTTATCAGCAGCTGCGATTTCGGCTTTGTTGACTGCGACGGCTGGAGCACGAATGGATGCGAGGTCAATCTCAATGACGGCGGAGGAACCTGCGCAACGGCTGAAGATATTGGAGGGGTATGCGGTGATGAGAACATTTGCCGGACCGGCCCATCTCGCAGTGGACGAGGCGAGAAGTGGTACAAGCTCGATGTGTGGGAGTGTGAAACAGGCCCGGGTTTCCCCAGTGTAGATCCTTCATACGACTTGTATGTGGATGTGCAACTGCAGAGCCCGACTGGTATGAATTACGACCTTTATCTCTATGAGCCCTGCGGGAACCTGATCGATTCTTCAACCAATGGAGTCGGCCAACTCGACCAGGTCTCATACAATTGGTCAGACATTTCATACATAGATATGAGCAAGGTATTCTATATCGAGGTCCGTTACGCCAGCGGAAGCTCTTGTGAGAATTGGGACTTGGACACCTACGGAGGCTGCACGCCATGATAATTGATTACTGAATGTGTTGCTACCTGTACAATTGACCATTAAGTTAAGATCTGATGTTCGTTTATAGTCAATTTTACTTAGGAGAATCAGCCTTGATGGAAACAAAAGGGAATCAAGGATTTATCGAAGAATATTGACATTTTACTGCTCATTAAAAAGATGGGAACCGTGGTTCTTCTCAAAACCAATTCTTATTGAAATGTCTGGCCTTCATAGTTTCTTTGGCTTGTCTTTTTCACCAAAGAAGTAAACAACTAAATCAGGATTTTTGTACATCCCATTGTTTTCAGGGCTGTGGGATAGTGATATCGATTTCATTTACTGTACCCAAAGCTGACAGCGGCTCATTGAAATCGCCGGGCCTGCCGACAACAAGAACCTGAACGCCGTCCGGCCGCAGGTGTCTCTGGGCCACCTGAAGAATATCATATCTGTTTACCTCTTCGATTTTCTCCTTCATTTTCATCAGAAAGTCCTCGGGATAATCATAGTAGTCATAAACGACAAGCCGTCTTATGATTTCGCCTTTAGTATCGAAATTGAAAACAAATGAGTTAAGAAAGCTCTCTCTGGCTATCTCGAGCTCCTCGTCGGTTACCTCCTCTTCGGTCATCTTTTTTATCTCCTGTTCCATAGCCTCGATTGCCTTGACTGTCGTCTCTGATTTTGTCTGGCAGCCGACATAGAAAACTCCGGGATAGTTGTAGTTGGCTGAGTAAACGCCAAAAGCCGAGTACGCAAGTCCCATACGCGAGCGAACGTTTCTGAAAAGTCTGCTTGTAAAACCCTGGCCGAGGACCCGGTTCATCAAAACAAGCGCGAAATAATCGGGGTCGCTCATCAGGCAGCCGATATGCCCCAAAAAGATATTCGATTGATTGATATCGTCTTTGCGGACCAGATTGACCGTTGACCTGTATCTGTACTTAAAGTCACCGATAGCAGGAAGTATTATTACTCTTTGCTGCCAGCCCGCGAAGGCCTTCTCGATTTTCTCAACCATCTGCTCAGTATCAAAATCGCCCCACACCGCCAGCCTGATATTATTCGGATAGAAAAATTTGCTGTGGAAATTAACCAGGTCATCTCTGCTGATATTATCGATTGTTGCGTATTCCGTTTGACGGGCGTAAACACTGTCCGCGCCGTAAATAAGCTTTTGGTATTCCCTGTAGGCTATTGATGTGGGCTGGTCGTTTCGGCGGGCTATCATCGAGCGCTCTCGGATTTTCGCAAGCTCGATTTTATCTTCCGCAAAAACCGGATTTCTCAAAACATCAGCGAGTATTTCCAGACCGGCATCGACATCCTCTTTCAGCACCGACATATAGGCCGAACCTGAGTCCGTACCGATAGAGGTCTCGACGGTAGCCGCAATACTTTCAAGCTGTTCGTCTATCTCGTCGCCCGTTCTTGTCTTGGTACCGCCCGTTCTCATTACCTCTCCGCAGATAGAGGCCAGGCCTATTTTGTCCGCCGGCTCGAAAATCGAGCCAGTACGCATCATAGCTGAAACATTAATAATCGGAAGCTCGTGGTCTTCAAGCAAAAACAGCTTCATCCCGTTATCGAGTGTAACCTTGCTGACCTCCGGTATTACAATGTCACCGAGCTTGGGATATTTTATCTTTTTATAGCTTCGTCCCTGCGGAGCTTTTTCCAGTTCCGGAAGTTTTATCTCTGTTAGTTTGACCTCTTCGAAACAGCCGGCGGCGATAATCAGACAGAGCAGCGCTGAGGCAACGGTTTTTACTGCGAACGATTTTTTAGCTTTCATTTTCTACTCCTGAAAATCAATTTTCAGCAAGCTTTGTTTCAATCATACCGACGGTCCTGTTATCGGCGGTAAAGTATTTATTAGCGATTTTCCGGACGTCATCGGCGGTAACGCTATCAATCGCCTCAAGTTCTTTGAAAAGGTTCCTCCAGTCGCCGGTTATGACCTGGTAAAAGGTAAGCTGTGCAGCGAGCCCGGAATTTGACGCCAGCGAGCGGATTAGGGAGGCTCGCGAGCGCGTTTTTGCCTTTTTAAGCTCATCAGCAGTTACGGTTTCGGTTTTAAGTTTCTCGATTTGCTCGTAAATCGCCTGCTCACATTCAGGATTTGTATGGCCTTTCGCGGCGACAGCATAGAATGTAAACAGATTCGGATATTTATCTCCCGGCCAGCCGTGAAAAGCACCGGCAGACACGGCGATTCTCTGTTCCTTTACGAGGGCCTTATAGAGTCTGGCAGTCCGGCCTTCGGAAACGATATCTCTCAGCACGTCGAAGGCCGCATTTTCGGGATGGTCAAAAGCAGGCTTATGGTAACCAATCAGCAGTATCGGCTGAGATAAATCGTTTATAGTAACGCGCCGTTCACCGAGCTGAGGCGGCTCCACCGTCTCAACAGGGTCGGGTTTCGTTCCGCCGGGAATTTTATCGAAATATTTTTTTGCCAGCTTTTTAACCTTCCCCGGTTCAACGTCACCGACTATGGCAATTGTCAGGTTACTTGGCGAGTAATATTGCCGGAAAAATTCTTCTGCTTCAGGCCGCGTGATGGTTTGAATGTCACTCATATGGCCGACGACGGGCTCGCCGTAAGGGTGTGCCTTGAAAGCCGTAGCGAGAAAGTCCTCGAAAAGCTTGCCCTGAGGATTGCTTTCTGTTCTCAGACGTCTTTCTTCCATAACGACGCCTCTTTCCCTGAAAAATTCGCGAAGAACCGGATTGGCGAACCGGTCCGACTCAAGCGCCATCCACAGCTCGATTTTATTAGATGGAAAGCTCGATACGTATTGCGTCGCATCGCAGCCCGTATAGGCGTTAAGTCCCGATGCACCTTCCCGCGTCATAATTTCCTCGTATTCGTCCTCAACAATCAATTCTCCCGCCTCTTGTTGGGCCTCCTGAAATTCACTTCTCAAAAGATTGAGCAGGTTCGGGTCGGCATTTTCGCCTTTTCTCTGTTCAGACTTGATTCTCCCGAACAGCCAGTCAACCCTTTCAAGGGCCTTAGCCTCCGCCGCGTAATCTTTCGAGCCTATGGTTTTCGTTCCCTTAAAAGCCATATGCTCGAACAGATGTGCCAGTCCCGTGATACCCTTGACCTCGTCAGACGACCCGACGGCTGCGTAAGTATGAAACGAAACTACAGGCGCCTCGTGCCGCTCAAGAACAAGAAACTTCAAGCCGTTATCAAGTGTGAACTCCGTCATACGCTCCTCGAAGCTCTCGAGATACTGCGAAAACGCCGGCATCGAAAGCGTAGCCAAAACCAAAAGAACAAGCACCAATCGCCTCACAGAACCGGTAATGCTGTGAATATTCCGCTTCATAATTCTGCTCCCGTATTTATTATTATGAAGTAATCTTTCATTTACTACAAAACTCAAAGTTTTCAAAATAGCAGAGAGAAAGCGGTAAATCAACAAAATTATAAGGATTTTACACAATCAATTCAGTTGTGACAGCCGGTTCGCAAAGCCGTTTTACTGTGTCGGATTGCTGCGCCCCCAATCTGGCTAAATTTATTACTGCGGTTTTGCCGATACCAATATTAATAAGGATATGTTATGATTACTACAAAGACAAAGTCTTATCAGACTAAACAACTGACTCGGCGAGGGAAGCTGTTGTACGAGGTCATCGAGCCGGCTGACAGAGAAAATGAAACAATCTTCATTAAAAACCAGGTACGAATATTGAAGAAGAAAAAAGAAATCTCCCGCGAAATAGGCGTTGAAATCGGTGCGATTTGCGGAAAGCACTTTTTGAACCTCGAACACCTGCATTACGGTTACTGGCCGAAAGACCTCAAAGTCGAAATCACCAACCTGCGAATTGCACAGGAAATTTATACGAATTTTCTCATCTCGCAAATACCGGAGGGCGTAAGAACAATCCTCGACGTCGGCTGCGGACAGGGCTATACGGTCCAGAGGCTTATCGATGCCGGATATATAGTCGATGGCGTCTCGCCAAGCTCGTTTCTCGCCGAAAAAAGCCGCAGCCTGCTCGGTAACCAAAGCACGATTTTCGAATGTACCTACGAACAGCTCGAAACCGAAAGGCGATACGACCTTGTCCTGTTCAGTGAAAGCTTTCAATATATCAAGCCGGAAGAGACAATTGAAAAAACATTGACTCTTTTGAATGCCGGCGGGTATATCCTGATAAGTGATATTTTTAAGACACTGCCTGACGGCAACGGCGAACGAATGGTATCGGGCGGGCACTACCTCGATACATTTTATCAAATGATATCGAGATATCCTTTGAAAGAGCTCAAAAATCTGGATATCACCGAAGAGACCGCGCCCACTATAGATATCGAAAACCAGATTTGTAAAGACGTCGTCCGGCCGGTCTCGGTCCTGGTAGAGCAGTTTTTTCAAAACAGGCACCCCATTGTAAGCAAACTGCTGAAATGGAAATACAAAAAGAAAATCAATAAGATTGAGAACAAGTATTTCAGCGGCAAAAGAGACGCTGAAAACTTCAAAAAATTCAAGACCTACAGAGTCCTCCTCTACG
>CAYNDE010000096.1:0-6545 GCA_964395535.1 uncultured Pirellulales bacterium | reverse complement strand
TCGAGCATAACAGTCAGAGCCTGCGTATTGTCGATTTACTCGAACACCCGTACCCGGGTTTTGTCGGCCTGAACCTTATGTATGAGACGCGACTCGGCCTGGCAAGGCACAAGACAACCTATGACGAAACGCAGCAGGTGCCTTTCGATGAGAAAAACTGCTCTCTTGAGGGCCAGGTCGCTGACATTGCCGACCGCATAGCGTACAACTGTCACGACCTTGAAGACGGTTTAAGGGCCGGTCTGATTGATATCGAGAAGTTAAAAAAGATTCAGCTTTTCCAGCAGGCACAGGATTCGATACAGGCCTTCGAAATTAAAGACCCTGCTGTCCTTCGAACCAGAACCGCAAAGGCTATTATTGATATCCTCGTCAGTGACTGTGTATCTGCCGGTAAAACCATCTTAAAAAATTCCAGGATAAAATCAGTTGATGACGTTTACGCGATAAGCGATAACCTTATTGTCCTTTCGGCACAAAGCGAGGAAAATCTAAAAGAGCTGGAAAATTTTTTGCTGAGTGATTTTTATTCTCAGCAAACCTTAACGCTGCCCACGGACCAAATACGGCAGCAGCTCGAAAAGCTTTTTGACAGCCTCTGCCGAAACAGCGGGCAGCTACCGGCTTACTATCAGCATCTGATAGAAAAACAGGGACTTAAAAGAACTGTCTGTGACTATATCGCAGGTATGACTGACAGGTTCTGGCAGAGAATGATTAACCGGATTTAATCCTCTTCGACTTTTAATATTGAATCGGGACAGAAACTGTAGTAAAAGCTCCTTAATAAATTTACACAGGTGGATTTTGAAAATTTTTTAGAATCGGTTACAGTTCTATAAAAGATGAAGAGATTTCTTACATCCTGTTTCGGCCTGGGGCTTTTGCCTTTTGCACCCGGTACTTGGGCCTCGCTTGCGCCGATGTTTATTTTTGTTTTGCTTGTTTCCTTCGATGCTTCGGTGCTTTTGCTCTCAATCATTATGGCTTTTATGGTTTTGGCTGGCTCGATTATTTGCGTAAAATTTTCTCCCGCCATAATTAGCAGGACAGGCAAAGACGACCCCCGCGAGGTTGTTGCCGACGAGTTTGCCGGCCAGGCGCTTACGCTTTTAATCGCCTGCCCTCTGATTACGAAGGTAGTTACGGCTCAGCATATATGGCTTATTGCTATATCAGGTTTTCTGCTCTTTAGATTATTTGATATCACAAAACCGTTTCCCGTCAGAAGGGCTGAAAAACTGCCCGCAGGCTGGGGAATCCTTGCCGATGATTTATTGGCGGCCGTTTATGCCGGCGTGATTTTGCTTGTCTTTATCCATTTCAACTTTATCGAGTTTCTCGGCCAGAACCTGAAATTTGAACCCGCCCGCTTGAATATGCTCACCGCCGGCATACTGGGAATTGTGCAGGGAGTGACTGAGTTTCTTCCTGTATCTTCCAGCGGTCATCTTGTATTACTTGAGCACTTTTTTGACTTCGATGCCGAAAGTTCGGAAATGATTTTATTCGACCTCGCCGTTCATACCGGCACTGTAATCGCCATCTTTATCGTCTTTCACAAATCGATAGCTGCTTTTCTCAAAAACCTTGTCGAGCCCGGCAGATACGGCAGAAGCCTTGTTGATGTTTATAAAAGAAGTCCGGCCTTTCATTTTCTGGTGCTGGCTGGTATAGCTACCGCAGTTACCGGCTTTCTTGGTTTTTTATTTGAAGATTATTTTACGCATGCTCGTGGCAGCTTAATAACGGTAGCCGTGATGTGGCTTATCACCGGCACATTATTGCTTGTTACCGACTGGCGAAAAAAGGCGCGCATCGGGCTGCGTCAGTTTGGTATCGCCGCAGCGGTCATTGTAGGTCTTGCCCAGGCTGCGGCTATTATGCCGGGTATATCGCGAAGCGGCGCAACTATTTGTACGGCAATTCTCATAGGTCTGCACCGAAGATGGGCTGTCGAGTTCAGCTTCCTTTTGGCAATACCAGCCATATTGGGAGCAACGGCAGTGCAGATAGTAAAAAATCTCAATCAGCTTGAGCAGGTTTTGTCGGTCGGCCCTGTTATAATCGGACTGGCAGCGGCTGCTGTTAGCGGTTTCTTCGCACTGAAATTGCTGATTGCCGTCTCCAGAAGGGCAAAATTCAAATTCTTCGCCTTCT
The DNA here is from genome assembly GCA_964395535.1 of uncultured Pirellulales bacterium. Classification (GTDB taxonomy): domain Bacteria; phylum Planctomycetota; class Phycisphaerae; order Sedimentisphaerales; family Anaerobacaceae; genus CAYLMG01. Next base: position 4,385 of record CAYNDE010000096.1, on the reverse strand, counting down.
ATTGTTATTTTTTAGCCTTTTTTGTGCTGATTTATTGCTTGAAATAATCTTAATAAATGCGAAAATTGATGACTGATAAATAGCTTCTTGTTTATTGTTTTGGCAGTAAGGGGAGTCAAAATGAAAACGGAAGGAATTTCGCCGGCTCTTATCAAGATGATAAACCACAGGCACCTCAGAAAGATTTTCTCCAAAAAAATTGACAATTATCTTTATCAGAAGATTGTTGATGAAGACGATGGGGATTTGGAAAAGGTAAAATTGCGCAGATATCAGTTCCTGTCGGCGATGCTCGGTTGCGTTATAAAAAGTATGGATAAAGGTTATGTATCCGCTGACATAATCAGGAAAATTGTTGATGTCCTTGTTCAGAATAATTTTATTCGAGAGGATTCTGAGTACACAAAAGCGATTGAGGAATTCGAGCGTCAATATGGTGAACAGCCCCCGAGTTTTATAGTGCTTTCGCCGACACAGGTATGTAATCTCAATTGTATCGGCTGCTATGCGAATTCGGCGGCGAATAAACCCGCTACGATTCCGTACAGCTACGTGGACAAGATAATAACCGAAATCCACGACAGATGGGGATGCAGGTTCGTAACAATCAGCGGCGGAGAGCCTTTTATGTACAGAAGCGAAGGTAAAACGCTGCTCGATATCTTTGAAAAATACGACGATATGTTCTTTCTCGTATATACCAACGGCACACTCTTAAGCAAAGACGTCTGTCACAGGCTCGCTGATATATCGAATGTAACGCCGGCAATTTCCGTTGAAGGCTTCCAAAAGGAGACAGACCAGAGAAGAGGAGTTGGTGTCTATGATAAAATCCTCGCTGCATTTGAGAACCTAAGGCAAGTGGGCGTGCCTTTCGGCATCTCCGTAACCTCTACGCATAAAAACACGGATGTTTTGCTGACCGATGAGTTTTATGACTTTTATTTTGATAAACAGGGCGCCTGTTATATGTGGCAGTTCCAGTTGATGCCCATCGGAAGGGGTAAAGACGAAATGGATTTAATGGTCAGGCCTGAGCAGAGGCTGGCCCTCTACAGAAAATGGGAGAAACTCATAAGCGAAAATAAATACTGTTTGGCTGATTTCTGGAACAGCGGAGTACTTTCCAGGGGCTGCATAGCATACGGGCGAAGCGGAGGCTACGCTTACATCGACTGGCACGGTAATGTAACCCCCTGTGCTTTCATCCCCTACTATGTGGACAACATCTATGATTTATATGATAATGGAAGGACCCTCTCGGATGCCCTGTTTTCCGACTTTATGAGAAACGGCAGAAAATGGCAAAACGAATACGGCCTGAACAACTGGAAAAAACCGAAAAACTGGCTTATGCCCTGCTCTATCAGGGACCATTATGAAATCTTTCGAAAATCTGTTTTACCGCGGAAAGTTAATTTCGAGGACGAGAAGGCACAGGAGGCACTCGAATCTGATGAATATTTCCAGATTATGAAAAATTATGACAACAGGCTTGCGGAATTGACGGAAAAAATCTGGGAATCTGAATATTTGAATGTATAATACTGCGTCCGGCCGGGTGTGTGTGAAAGTTAGCTGCACTCTTCGGAGTTTGGAAGCTTGCTGTTTTGAATCGAAAGGTGGAGTTGTGAGCTATGGCTATGAATAATTATAATCTTTTATGTGATGATTTCTTCGTGGATATGTACGTAAACACGGAGCTTGACCTGCCGACAGAGCGGGATACCGTCCTGGCTTTTTTTGAAAGAGTACAAAAGCAGTACCCCGCTATGGGAAATTTCTACCGGCGCAACGGTAATTATTATCTCGAAGAAGACTCTTCTGCAGGCCGATACCGCTGGATTGTGCTCGAGCAGGACCGCATAGGCTCAGGCGTGGTCAATCCGGAAAATCCTGCCGATGCTTACAGCCAGCACAAACTCGTTCTTGAGCTTTCACCTTTTATGCTTGCTGTAAGTCATCTCGATATCGATTCACTCGATGTCACCTTTGGAATGGATTTTGACTATAACGGCAGCCACGACGAGGTAATTGCGGAGGCACTGCTCGGCTCAGGCTCATTCAGCTCTCTTTTGGATATCCCTTTAGGGCCTATCGATTTTTCACCGTCAATGGTCGTTGCACTCTCGGAAGATTGCAGAACGCAGGCAAGGATAAGCGTGGAATCAAAAACGAGCATTATTGAGCCGGATGACAGGGAAAAAACAACCGACAAAGCGATAAGCCTTTTGCTTACTGTCAGGCAGTTTCCTGCTACCGATGGAAAATTTGACGCTATTAAATCCTTCGCCAGACAGTGTCGAATTGCCGAAGAACTTATGGCGGAAAAAATTGTGCCTAAGTTTGTCCAGCCTTTGATAAATGTTATAGCACAAAAAAGAATGATATAGATTTCAGGAAATAAAGATGGTTATCGAGGCCCCAATAAGCAAATTTAAAAAAACCAATCTGAAAATTTATATCGGTGCTTGTATTATTTTTGCCGTTATCTTCGCTTATGACGGTTACCTTAGCAAATATCCCTGGTCGTATAGGCAGGGCTTTTACAATAAGCACGTAAAGGACGGCAAGCCCGACGATACAATGATGTTTCAGCGTATAGTACCCCTTTTCCTTGCAGCCCTTGCTGCCGGATTGATTTGTTACCTCGGGACAGTCAAAAACAAAAAAATCATCGCCGATGAGGAAAAGTTGAATATCGAGGGAAAAACTGAGATACCTTACCGTTCCATCCAAAAGGTGGATAAGACAAGATTTGATGCGAAAGGTTTTTTCCTTATGACTTATAAGGACGAAAGCAACGCCGAAAATCAGTTAAAGTTAAGCAACAGAAGGTATGACAACTTAAAGGCCGTCCTCGAAAAAGTCGTCGATAAAATCAGTTGAGCTATTCAAAAAAAATATTAAAATTCGGTTTTTAACCGCAATATGCTTTCACTTTTAGCTGTTGCGGTTTATGTTTGCAAGTTTTTTGGAGAGAAGAGATTAGATGAACATTTGCATAACCGGCCTGCAATGGGGCGATGAGGGAAAGGGCAAGGTCGTTGACAGGCTTGCAGAAAAGAGCGACATCGTTGTAAGATACAGCGGCGGGGCAAATGCAGGTCATACCGTCATTGTTGGTGATAACAGGTTTGCACTGCATCTTCTGCCCAGCGGCTCGGTCCGCCCGAATATCAAGTGCGTAATTGCAAACGGCGTCGTAATTGACCCCGAAACTTTGATTGAAGAGATTGAAACTCTGGCTGAAAAGAATATTCACCTGAATGGAAGACTATTGATAAGTGAAAATGCGCATATCGTTCTGGATTACCATAAAGCAGAAGACAGGCTCCGTGAAGAGGCTCTCGGCGGGAAAAAAATCGGCACGACAATTCGTGGTATCGGGCCCTGCTATGCAGATAAGGTTGGAAGGTCCTATGCGATTCGAGTGGCCGACTTGAAAGACCTGACAAAACTAAAGGACAAACTCCACACCATTGTCGAATACAAAAACAAATTATTCTCAGCCATTTATAACGCTGAGCCTCTCGATGAGAAAGCAATCTACGAAAAATGCAGAATGTATGCCGACCGACTTCTCACATTTGCAGCGAATACAACCGAGTTTCTGCATAAATCCATCTCAGCCGGAAAGTCGGTCCTTTTTGAAGGGGCACAGGGAGCCCTTCTGGACCTCGACCACGGCACTTTCCCCTTTGTAACCAGCTCGAATTCGAGCTCATTGGGTATGTCAGCCGGCAGCGGCGTACCTTGCTCTATGGTTGATAAATTTATTGGTGTTGCCAAGGCTTATACTACCAGGGTGGGTTCAGGTCCGTTTCCAACCGAGCAGGACAACGAAATCGGCAGTTATATCAGGGATGTAGGAAATGAGTACGGCACGACTACCGGCAGGCCCCGAAGGTGCGGCTGGTTCGATGCCGTCGCCGTCTCTTATGCCATCACCATAGGCGCTATCGATACCGTCGCCTTGATGCACCTTGATACACTCACAGGCCTCGAAAAGCTTAGCATCTGCACCAGCTATCAAATTGGTGAAAGACAGGTTAGCTTCTTCCCCTCGAATCTGGATAAGTTATCAGACGTAGAATGCGTTTATGAAACCGTTGACGGCTGGCGCGAAGATATAAGCGATGTAACTGATTTTAATGATTTACCTTCCAATGCCAAAAACTATATCACCTTGATTGAGCAGACAACCACAAGACCGGTTACGATAATTGGAGTAGGGCCCAAACGAAATCAAATGATATTCAGGTAAAAAGTTAAAAGCGTTGAGTAAAGGTATTATTCAAGTCAAATTTCGTTTGTTTTCGGCCCTGATTTGCTTGTCTTAATGGATAACTTCGAAGAAAAACAAAAAAACACAGCCAAGCGCC
>CAYNDE010000095.1:0-6646 GCA_964395535.1 uncultured Pirellulales bacterium | reverse complement strand
TAGTTGTAATCCTTTTAATCTCTATTCTTTCATTTGTTTTGGCTTATCTGTTTTATGGGAAGTTTTTGGCCGGGCAATACAATCTGGACGACAATCGCCCAACGCCGTCTCATACCGATTATGACGGCATTGACCGCGTTCCGGCTCACAAAGCGGTTTTACTCGGTCATCATTTTTCCTCCATCGCCGGCGCCGCTCCTATTGTCGGACCGGTTATCGCAGGCATAGCTTTTGGCTGGCTTCCTGTTTTATTGTGGGTTATTTTAGGCTCGATTTTTATAGGCGGTGTGCACGATTTTTCGGCGCTCATTGCATCCGTTCGCCACAAGGCTCGCTCAATTGCCGAAATTGCCAGACAATATCTGTCACCTCTTGCCTACAAGCTTTTGCTCGCGTTTATCTGGTTGAGCCTGGTTTATGTTTTGATTGTTTTTGCCGACCTGACGGCTTCTACATTTGTTCAGGACGGCGGTGTTGCCACTTCTTCGATTTTATTTATAGGTTTGGCTATTCTGTTCGGCCTGAGTATATACAGAATGAAGGTGCCGCTGTTGCGCTCGACGCTGTTTTTTGTGCCGCTGATTTTTGTGGCTGTCTGGGTCGGGCAGAAAATACCTCTTTCACCAGATATTATTCCAAGAATCATTGGTGATGACCCTAAAAAGACCTGGTCGCTGGCCTTGATTTTTTATTGTTTTTTGGCTTCTACGACGCCGGTTTGGATTTTGTTGCAGCCGCGAGATTATCTGTCATCGTATCTTCTTTATGCATCTGTTTTAGGAGGTCTGCTCGGTATATTTTTTGCCGGTGTGGCAATCAGTTATCCGGCCTTTACCGCCTGGAACGTACCCCAGATGGGGACATTGTTTCCGATTTTGTTCATCACGGTAGCCTGTGGAGCCTGTTCCGGTTTTCATTCCGTTGTGGCTTCCGGAACATCTTCGAAGCAGCTCAACAAGGAAACCGATGCCAAAACCATAGGCTATGGCGGAATGCTCCTGGAAGGACTCGTGGCAGTGGTCGCCTTGTCAACGGTTGCAATGCTCAAAAGCGGTGACCCCCTTACCAAAGAAGCACCGCTTGTTATTTATGGAAAAGGAATGGGTTCGTTTTTATCTTCGTTGGGGATACCGCAGAAGATGGGTTTTTCTTTTGGCCTGCTTGCCCTGTCGGCTTTTGTTCTTACCACTCTTGATACCGCAACAAGATTAGGCCGTTATATTTTTGAAGAGTTCTTTAACCTCAAGTCGGTTCGCAGCCGCTATCTTTCAACTATAGCGACGCTGTTGCTGCCTGCAATATTTGTTCTTATTACCCTGAAGGACTCATCGGGCGAGCCGATACCCGCCTGGAAGGCAATTTGGCCTATCTTTGGCGCAAGCAACCAGCTCCTGGCGGGACTGGTTCTGCTGGTTATTACCGTTTGGCTTAGTAAGATGGGCAAAAAAATATGGTTTACACTCTTGCCGATGATTTTTATGAATGTTATGACGGTCTGGGCTTTGGTGCTGCTGCTTATGAAAGGCAGGTTTTCTCTGATTGGCGTTATTGCTGGTATATTGTTGCTGCTGGCTGTGTTTTTGATAGTGGAGGCTTTCAGAACAATTAAAAAAGTAGTCAGTTTTTAGTGTTACAAGCAGGTCGTTCAAAAGTAATATTGGCTGCTTTAACAACGGATGTTTTGATAATATTTTTAGCTCTTTTTTGTGCTATTGGCTGGGGGAAATGGGTGTCAGTTCAAATTCGGCTGCTGCCGGCGGCGGTACCAGCTCAATTTCATTATTGCGCACCAGTTCATCGGGAAAATTATAGATGACCGGCTTCGATTGTGTCCCCTCTTTTTTTGCTTCTTCATCGAGGATATAAAGATACATTTGGAACGGCTCATTTTTGTACCGTTGTGCCGCAGCCGAGGTTGCTCTGATATTTACTGTTGACAGCTCAGCTCTGTTTTTAATCTCGATGTTATATTCCCCGAACAGGACCGGGCTTACCACGATTCCAAGAGTGGCCTGTATCGATTGAGTCGGCAGCTTCTCCTCTGCTGGCGGCAGTTTCACTGTTACCGCTGTACTGCTGTACCTGAGCTGGCCGTCAGGCAGTTCAATCAGAGGAATTTTATCGGTTATCGCCGCAGACCTCGCGTGTTTTATTTCTGACTCTGTCAGTCTGACCTGTGCCGAATGTGCCCAGTCTTTGGGAACGGCTATAGTAACTTTAGGTGGTTCGATTTTTTCGTGTTTAAGCACCGAGCCGTTTTCATCGATGCATTCGATATTTAAGGAATTCTCGACGAGTTTGTAAACCTGCACGGCAGCCGTTGTCGGCGCGCAGGATTGAACTGTAAGCCCGAGCTGTCTAATATTTTGACTTTTACGCAGCAGTTCAAGTATGTTTAATGAATATTCACCGGCTTGTTCTAAGTTGCTTTGTTGTTCCGGGCCGAGAAAAAACTCGAATGAAACTTTCCTCTCACGCAGCTTTCTCTGGACTTCATCGATTTTCGAGGCCGCTCCTTCGAGCACTATCTTTTCAATATTAAATGATTTTTTGTTATTGAAGGTTATCCATAGCTTCGGGTCGGCTAATTCGTTGATTTTTATTACCCCTGTTGTTACTGTCAGGGTTTCTGTTTTTGCTCTGTCTGCCCATACCCATATTAATATTGTCAGCGATATTACTACGAAAAATTTGCCGAGCTTTAACTTTTTCTTCGCCATCTGAATCGAATCCGTTATTGTTTCTCCGTGCCGTGTTTTTTCATGCGATGTTTCCATATTCTGCCGAATATAGGCAGCATTTCATCCACCTGGCTGGTTAGCTTTTTTCTAAGCTGTGACTGGCTTATATTTCGTGTAAGTCGTCCGTCTTCGGCGATGGAAATAATCCCCGTCTCCTCGCTCACCACGATGCACAAAGCGTCCGAGCCTGTTGTGATGCCTATAGCCGCCCTGTGCCGGGAGCCCAGCTCAACGCCGTGCTCGCTTCCCGCCTCCGCTAAGGGAAGCTGTACGCGGGAGGCAACTATGCGGTCACCGCGTATTATAACCGCCATATCGTGAAGCGCGGTGCCGGGCTTGAAGATTGTCTTTAATAGTTCACCGCTGACCAGAGCGTCAAGTCGAACTCCTGTCTCGATGAACTCGCCCAGAGCTACGCGCTTTTCCATAACAATTATAGCGCCGATTTTCGCTGCCGAGAGTTCCGTAACTGCGGTTATTATTCCCTCAGCCGTTCTTGCCAGTTTCTGAGACGATGTCCCCAGGAATCTCGGCTGTCCTATTCTTATCAGCGCCCTTCTTATTTCAGGCTGAAACGCTGCCACCGTAATAATCAGAACGAAAATCAAAAAGTAGTTGTACAGATATTGAAGTCTTGCGAAATCAAGACGCTTAACGATAAGATTCAAAACCAAAAAACCGATGATTAAAATGAATATTACGCTGCGGAATAACCTTTCACCACGAGTCCCTTCCAGGAAATCCACTACCCAGTAAACAACCAGCCCGATAAGAAAAAGCTCGATTGCAACTATCCATAAGTTATATTCCATCAACCGTCTGAAGTAATCGGTGAGCATTTCCAAAAATCAAGTCCCTTTGATGATAGCCTGCAATCTACTTATGTTTTACCGTGAATCAAAAGTGTTTTAGGGTACTCTTCTGTCGCTCAATTTACTGGGCTTGTCCATCATCAGCACCTTGTCTATGTCACCCATCAATTCTTGCTGGTTAGTACTAACTACTCGCGTATGTCTTCTCTGTCCTTCAGCCGATGTTTCTCCCAGTTGTTCCAGACAGCCTGTCAGCAAGAAAGCCATAAAGAACAAAATAAGCCCCAAAACAAATTTTCTTTTCATCGTTCTTCCCCTCAATGCAATTTAAGATACCGGCCCTGTAATCGTCTTTTAGAGCCGGCTTTCAGTCAATAGCTGCTGCAATCTCAACTTTCGAAGGCTCATTTTATTATATCAGTTGCTGGAGACGATGTCAACGCAAAAAAGTCCGAGATTATCCTTTTTGGCCGGCAGATTCTTTATTTAAAGCCCGTTGCCGGATTCAGATGACTTTGCCGAATTATATAGGACCTTGTCGGAAACAATTGTGTTCGAACAGTTAAGAATTGACGGATTCGATACTTATTTCTATATGTTTTTTGAAGTTTTTGTCATCCGTATCGGGAAAATCACTTCGGAAGTGCACACCTCTGCTTTCCCGGCGTAGCTGGGCACATCGGGCCATAAGAAGGCTCACGCTGAGCATATTCTGGCATTCCCACCCCGATGGTGTTTCGAATGTCTTGTCCATTACATAACGCTGCCAGAACCGGATGATTTCCTGCGCTTCTATCAGAGGCCTTGCTCTTCTGGTTATTCCGACGTTCCGCCACATAAGAGCCCTCAAGGAATTTCTAACGTCGTCCGTATCGAGTAGTGTCCTGTTTGAATGAGGAATTTTTTGTTTAATCGCAAAAGCTCTCGTGCGGACCTTTTCTGCTTTTATTTTTTCGCAAACGCCTCTTCCCGCTGTCCTTCCGAAGACGAGTCCTTCCAGAAGCGAGTTGCTCGCAAGCCTGTTGGCACCGTGCAGACCTGTGGCAGCTGTTTCCCCGCAGGCGTAGAGATTCTCAATGCTCGTTTTTGCTGAAAGGTCGGTTTTCACCCCGCCTATTATGTAATGTGCGCTGGGACGCACAGGAACGAGCTCTTTGCTGATATCTATATCGAAGCTTTCACACAGCTCGAAAATATGCGGAAATCTTGTGGCAACATATTTTTTGTCTAAGTGACGAACATCTAAGTAAACATGTGTTGATTTGGTTTTTAGCATCTGCAGAAGGCACGCTCTGCTCACCACATCTCGCGGTGCCAGTTCCGCGTCTTTATGATATTCCTTCATAAAGGCTCTGCCCCTGGCATCGAGCAGGATGGCACCTTCGCCGCGAAGAGCTTCGGTAATCAAAGCCCTTGATGCGCCGGCGACGTATAACGTGGTGGGGTGAAACTGGAAAAACTCTAAATCCTGCAGAACTGCCCCCGCACGCCAGGCCATTGCAATCCCGTCAGCCGTCGCAACTTCCGGATTGGTCGTTTCCCTGTACAGCCTGCCTGCTCCGCCCGTTGCCAATATCGTCTTCGCTGCCCAGATTATTTGCCTGTCCCGTTTTTTCTGGCCGATTATACCTAAGCATTTGTTTTCGTCGTCGCACAGCAAATCTATGGCGAAGAAATTTTCCAATATCTTTATATTCTGACGCTGTTTTGCGATTTTTATAAGAGTTTCTGCTATTATTCGCCCCGTCTCGTCTCCGTGTGCGTGAATTATTCGGCTGTGTGAATGTCCTCCTTCAATCGTTGCCATCAAATGTCCCGCGGATTTGTCGAATTCGGCGCCCCAGCGGACTAATTGTTGTATCAGTTCCGGCCCCTGACGAATAACTATATCGGCAACTTTTTCATCGGCAAGACCGCAGCCGGTCTTTATCGTATCCGCTATATGTGATTCAAACGAATCTTCTTTCCTGATTACCGATGCTATCCCGCCCTGTGCCTTCCAGGTATTGCTTTCGTCGAGTTCGCCTTTGCAGACAATAATGACTTTACAGTTCTCCGCGGCATCGATTGCCGCCCGAAGCCCCGCAATCCCTGCCCCGACAACTAAGCAATCCGTGAATATCTGCTGCGTCGAGCCTGTATCGACTTCTGCTAAGTAACGTCTGCTGTGTCCGAATGGACCAGGACTTTTCTTTTGACGACCCTTTGTTTGTTTATCTGCTGACATCTTAATTTATGAGAACCTCTAAAAATTCAGGTTATTAGAGCCGCGACCGTAAGGGAGCGGTAAGAGAGCGCTCAAAAATAAAGGTTTTTATTTTAATAAACATATTTTTAGAGGTTACCTTATTTTGTATCAATCGTTCTTTTTACCAGCCTCATTCGGGTCAGCGGTTTTTTTGCGAACCAGCTCAATTTCTTCTGAGAAAAGCCGTGCATCATCGGCATATTTTAGCACGAATTTCTGCAGTTCTTTCGGCGAAGCCGTCAGCACGGCTTTGTCGTCAATTGATTCGAATTTGACGGCATTCGGGTCGGCTTCGAGCAGTTCTTTCATCTTCTCGTCGTCGGTCAGCGCCAGTTTCAGCTTTGGTTCCGAATAATCGACTTTAGCGAAAGTGTGTGCCGGTATAAGAAAAAATGCGTTGTAAGCCCAGTCTGCTTTATTCGCATCTTCTATATCACAGGGAAACTGCGCAGGATAAACATCGAGAAAAAGCTTGCCTTCCAGCTTTACTAACTGTGCCTCAAATAAACCCTTTTGTCCCTCTTCGTCGGTGAAGGTGAGCTGGTATTTTTTGCTCGATTCTTCGGAGCGTGAGAATTCATAGATACTGTTATCTGTCTCACCGAACCACTTGCCTAACATCTTCTCCTCGAAGACAGCGTCTTTTTCCGTATATAGAGGATGCAGTGACATAACCGGCACACATCCGCCTAACATACCCGCTAACAAATAAAAAAGAATTTTTTTAATTTTCATCTTTATTACTCCTGAGAAATTTTTATAAATATTTTATTTAACGATTATTGCTATTTTATCATTTAGCCTGTCAATGGCAATCAAATATGTTCAGAATTGATTTGCAAAAT
>CAYNDE010000094.1:0-6780 GCA_964395535.1 uncultured Pirellulales bacterium | reverse complement strand
GAGGATTTGTCGAATTATTCAGCGGTAATTATCGAGGATGTCATCGCTGGAAGAATCGGCACAGCCGGTATGGAAAATATCGCTGCCTGGGTCAGGGACAGCGGTGCGGGTTTGATGATGACGGGCGGCAAAAACTCATACGGGCCGGGAGGTTATTTCAGAAGTCCCTTAGAGCCGATTATGCCTGTCTCGATGGAATTGAGAAAGGAGCATAGAAAGCTTTCACTTGCCATTGTTGTGGCCCTTGACCGCTCGGGCAGTATGGCTGCGGGCGTAGCCGGCGGCAGGACGAAAATGGATTTGGCCAATCTTGCGACGGTGCAGGTCCTTGATATGCTCACGGCGATGGATGAGTTTGGAGTTATTGCGGTTGACAGCTCCGCTCATGTTATTGTTAATATTGCTCCTGTCAGTGAGAGTGCGGCAGAGCGAAACAGGATTTTGAGGATAGATTCCTTAGGCGGCGGGATTTTTATTTACGAAGCTCTCTCAAATGCGGCGAAAATGATTTCTAATGCTGAGCCGCTTACTAAACATATAATCCTTTTCGCCGATGCAGCCGATTCCGAGCGGCCGGATGATTATGTACGACTGCTCGAAAAATGTACGCAGGCAGGTATAACAGTCAGTGTCATCGGTCTCGGCAAGTCAACCGACCAGGATGCAAGGCTGCTCGAAGATATAGCTGCTCGCGGGCAGGGACGAATCTTTTTTACGGAAAGCGCTCAGGAGTTGCCGCGGCTGTTTGCACAGGATACCTTTGTTGTCGCACGCAGCTCGTTTCTCGATGAGCCAACGGCTGTGCAAACAACGGCTGGGATGTATTCGTTGACTGGCAGGGGATTTGATGTAACGCAGATGTGCGGCGGATACAATCTTTGCTATTTGAGAGAAGGAGCAAATCTTGCAGCGGTAACAGTCGATGAGTACGAGGCTCCGTTTGTGGCTGCATGGCAGGCCGGCATAGGTCGCAGTCTATGTTATACCGGCCAGGCCAACGGCCCTTATACGGGTGACATTGCACAATGGAATGATGTAGGGACTTTCTTTGCAAGTCTTGCTCGGTGGGCCGCAGGCGCAGGTTCGCAGCTTGGTCCTGATATGCTGCTGACACAACAGCTCGAAGGCGGGATATGTACAATCAAGCTGCATTTAGACCCTGAAAGACATACCGAGCCTTTTATTGAATTGCCTCAGGTTACTACGCTTCAAGGCCGGCCGGGCAGTGCACCACAGGTGAGAAAAAACAGCTTACAGTTCGTCGATGCTGATACACTCGCAGTCGAAATCTCCGTATCCGGTTCGGATACATTTTTGTCAACAGTAGAAGTGCCGGGTCAGAATCCAGTGACGTTGCCGGCGGTCTGCCTGCCATATTCACCAGAATTTCAGCCCGCAGATATCGGTCAGGGCCAGCAGTCACTGGTCCGGCTTGCGAAGATAACCGGCGGTAAGGAAAGAATTGATTTGGCAGGTATCTGGGCTGATTTGCCTAAGCGGCCGCAGATGATTGCACTTTCAAAATGGCTGCTGCTGGCCGCTGTGGTTTTGCTGCTGCTGGAGGTGCTGGAGCGCAGGACGGGATTATTGACCGGCGCCGAATGGAAAATATTTGCCGCAGAGGTTAAATGGTTTAAGCTTTTTAAGCCTGTTTTTAAAAAGCGTATTAAAACTGTAAAAAAGAAAGAGGCTGTCGAGAAGGTTAAGATTGAGCCATCGGTAGAAGTAAAAGCCGAGCCGGAAGAACGAAGAGCCGCCTCTGAAGGCCTGCTCGGGGCGCTGTCGAAGGCTCAGCGGACCGCAAGAAAAAGAACCGATAGAAGGAAAAATTAAAAAAAAGTTTACAAGGGGACTTTTTTAATGGGTGAGGACAAGACGAGAAAAAAGCGTCGCAGGGTGTTCAGGATTTCTTATATCTTTGTGGGAATCTTTGTTTTTCTTTTTATAGCTTATGTTTTTTATCGGTTCTGGCTTCAGGATGCATACGAGCAGAAGCTTGACCAGATTCGTGCCGCCGGCTATCCGGCCACTTGTGCCGAGCTGGATGAATGGTATTCGATTCCTGTGGGCGCCGAAAATGCCGCAGATGTTTTCATCGATGCCTTAAGGTATCTTCCCAACTGGGATAGAAAAAAGCGCGACAATCTTTTTTTTGTCGGACGTGCACCGCTACCGGGATTGAATGAACCCATATCGGGCGATATAAAAAAGCAGATTTCAGAATTGCTCGAAGATAATAAACAATCGTTTGAACTGTTGGAGAAGGCGGTAAGAATAGAGAATTGTCGATTCCCTGTGGATTTAAGCGCAGGCTATTCAGCTCTTATGCCGTATTTGTCTGAAATACGCGATGCAGCCCGAATCCTCTGTCTCCAAGCCGTTTATTATGCAGAGGAAAAGAAAAGCCAGAAGGCACTTGAGTCAATTGAAACCGCTTTAGGTGTAGCCAACTTACTTTCGAACGAGCCTGTTCTGATTTCTCAATTAGTAAGCATAGCCTGTAAAAATGCGGCGGTCGATGCTTTGGAATTTGCTTTGAACAGGGCTGATTTTAATGATTCTCAGCTTATCGGTCTGGAAAAATTGCTTGCAGATTCGGAGGACATTTTGTCCGTACAACGCGGCCTGGTAGGTGAAAGATGCCTTGGAATTGAGATGTTTAATCTGCCCCATTTGCGAATACCTGTCCATACATCAAGGCGCTTTTCTTTTACTGATGCTATTGGTTTAGCTATGTATAGGCTAAGCGGGATGTCTGATATGGACAGGTTGATATATATCGATTTTATGTCCGATGCTATCGAAGCAAGTGGGTTGCCTTTGCATCAGCGAAAGAAAGTTTTTGATGCCCTTGAATCGAAGATTAATAAATTACCGAAGTTCCATATCGTTCTTCAACAGGTGTCACCTTCTTTGTACGGTATGCTGAGACGTGAATTGACTGGAATGGCTGATATTCGTGTGGCGAGAGCTTGCGTTGCGGCCAGGCGTTTTTATCTTGAAAGAGGAAGATACCCCGATAGAGTCTCCGAGCTTGTGGGTGATTTTCTGCCGGCTGTTCCCAAAGATCCCTTTGACGGCAACGATATTCGCTATAAACAGTTAGGTACAGGATGTATTATATACAGCATTGGTGAGGACGGCTTTGATAGCTGCGGTAAGCTGAGCGAGCTTGACATTGGTGCATTTGGCGATGATATTACTTTTATAATCTATAAGTAGTTATGTTGAAATACATTGTTTTTTCGATTATATAGATTTATGGGAGATTGGATTCATAGACAGGATTGATTTTGTAATAGTTTATAATCTGCAGTTTAAGGAATTTTAAGATGGCGTATAATATTCGTATTGTCAGTACATACCCGCCGAGAAGGTGCGGAATAGGGACATTTTCTCGCGACCTTGCGAATGCACTTGAGCATTTCACCGGCGAGGTCGGCCATATCAGGGTCTGTGCAATTGACAAAGACAATCTGCCTTATGATATTCCTGTGGATTTGATAATCGACCAGTACAATCCCGGCTCGTGGCAGCTTGCCGTCAGGGATATTGCAGCAAGAGCGAATGAAGGTATTAATCCCACAATTGTGCTTTTACAGCATGAGTACGGCCTGGACCCGGACGAAAAGGGAAACGATGGTGATGGTATGAACTTTGTCAATATGGCCCGTGCCTTTAAGGAAAAGGGCCTGACCACTCTTGTTTATTTGCATACCGTTCTCGAAAATCCGGACGAGCATAAAAGAAACGTTATTATCGAGCTGGCAAAGTACAGCGACGGTCTTATTGTAACAACCGAAAGTGCCATCGAAATACTCGAATCTGAAAAATATGTAATCGAGCATTTCAAGCTAAAGCATATAGACCACGGCATACGAATGCATCATCCTTCCCAGTATGACAGGCTTGCTATAAAAGAAGAGCTCGGATTGAACGGGCGGTTTCTTGTTGCTACTCTCGGGCTGCTTTCACCCGGCAAGGGAGTCGAGTACGGCATAAGGGGATACGGACGTTTTTTATCTGAGGCTTTAACTGAAAGTCAGAGAGCTCAGATAATATATTTAATAGCGGGCCAATGTCACCCGGACTTTGTAAAGGCCGAAGGCGGTAAAGCGTACCAGGAGTATCAGCGGATGCTGGAGTCGGCTCTGAATGAAGCAAAGCTGCGATGGTGCAGAGTTAAAGAGCTCAAAGGCGAGCAGCTTCAGAATTTTGATGTTGTTTTTTTGGATATTTTTCTCGATGAGCCGACTTTGCTGAAACTGTACGGGGCTGCCAATGTTATGCTGCTGCCTTATCTTGATACCGAGCAGATATCAAGCGGTATACTGGCGGATACCGTAGGCTCAGGCAGGGTGGCTATAACGACAAAGTTCAGGTATGCGCTTGAATTGATTCATTCAAACAGGCCCTGCCCGGAAGGTATTGTGATAGGCAGATTTGCTCGAGGTATATTGGTCGATGCGGGTGAGCCCTCAGTCGAGCAGATAGTCCAGGCGCTTGATTATGTTGTTTTTAATCAGGAAAAGCGTTTGAAAATGGAGAGGCAGACGCATCAAAGGGGTTATCAGATGCGATGGTACAACAGTGCCTGGGCACTGCTGCAGCATATAGACTATGTAAGGGAGGAGAAAGAGATTGTCACCGGGAGGGGAGTAAAATTCAAACGTGAAAAGTTAAATGATATTGATTATAAACCATAAGATGGAGCGCAATTACCTATGGTAAGGACAAAAATAATAGCGACGTTGGGGCCAGCAAGCAGCACTGAAACGGTCCTGCGAAAAATGGTTATCAAGGGACTCGACTTCGTGAGACTCAATTTCTCACACGGGACCGAAAAAGAGCACCTGCATCGGGTCAGGCTGATTCGCACGATTAACAAAAAGATGAGAAGAGCCGTCAAGATTATGCAGGACCTCGAGGGTTATCGAATCAGAATAGGCAGAGTCGAGCAGCCGATTGTCCTTAATAAGGGACACAAGTTTTATCTTACACAGGAAGATATCCTTGGCAACAGTGAGATTGTGCCTTTTGATTACGTCGGCTCATTGAAGAAAATAAAGCCCGGCATAAAAATTTATGTTGACGACGGCAAACTTGTTTTTGAGGTTAAGGCTGTTGAAAAGAGACGTCTGAAGGTCAAAAGTCTTGTCAGCGGCACGTTAAAGGATTACAAGGGCGTTAATATACCTGATGTGGAGCTGGATTTTGAGGCTCTAACCGAGAAAGACAAAAAGGATTTGAAGCTTGCCGGAAAATACAAATTTGACTGCGTCGCACAATCATTCGTCAGAGATGCAAAGGATGTTAAGCTAATCGAAGATTTGGTCAGGCCTCTGCATCCGGACTGCCGGATATTTGCAAAAGTCGAGAGCAGACAGGCCCTTGAAAATATCGATGATATAATAAAACAGGCTGATGGTATAGTCGTAGCGAGAGGTGATTTGGGTATATGTGTTCCGATTTATAAGATACCCGTGATACAGAAAGAGCTTGTCAAAAAGTGTCGTCAAAGTAATAAGCCGGTGGTTGTGGCGACACAGATGCTCGAAAGTATGACCGAAGAGCGGTTACCGACAAGGGCCGAGGTCAACGATGTGGCAAACGCCGTTTTTGACGGGGCTACGCATCTTATGCTCTCTGCGGAAACCGCTGTGGGAAGATACCCCGACCGGGCTGTGGATATGATGAATAAGGTTATGATAAGTGCGGAAAGATACCTTGATAAAAAGAACTGATTATAATAAGGTCAGTTTGCGTTCTGCTTTTGAAATAGGCTTTAATCATTTATAGCTTCTGCGGGGAGTTTTATTTTGCTGCAGATATTTTTGCTTATTCTTGGTTTTATTCTGGTTGTCAAGGGTGCTGATTTTCTTATAAAAGGCGCCTGCTCATTAGCGGATAGAATGAAAGTGTCCGAGCTTGCCGTTGGATTGACGGTGGTCGCTTTCGGGACATCATTGCCGGAGCTGTCTGTGAATATTCTTGCAAGCATTCAGGGGGACAGCGGCATTGCAATAGGCAATATTCTCGGCAGCAATATAGCTAATATCCTGCTGATTCTCGGAATCTCGGCAGCTATTTATCCTTTAACGGTTACACGGGGAACCGTGCTGAAAGAAATACCTTTCTGTCTTCTGGCTGTTGTGGTTTTCGGTTTTTTGGCAAATGACAGGATTATAAATGCCGATGGCCGCTCTGTTTTAACAAGGTCGGACGGTCTCGTTATGCTTAGCTTTTTTATCATATTTATTTATTATACCATTGGAATCGCAAAAGACGTTCGCAAAGATATTGGAGATTATGTTCACAAGGAAAAGTACGGGACAGTAAAAACTATTGTACTGATTTCATTAGGAATAGTAAGTTTATCTCTCGGAGGCAAATGGATAGTTGATGGTGCCGTGTTTGTAGCTGCCGGGCTTGGTGTGAGTCAAACGTTAATCGGCTTGACGATTGTTGCTGTTGGGACATCGGTTCCGGAGCTGGCGACGTCGGTTGTTGCTGCTCTTAAGAAAAATCCTGATATAGCGGTGGGCAACATTGTCGGCTCGAATATCTTCAACATATTTTTCATCCTTGGTATCAGCTCAATCATAAGACCTTTGCCGATGCAGGCCAGGGACAACATTGATATTATTGTTGTTATTATTGCAACTTTGCTTTTGTTTCTTTCGATGTTCACCGGTAAAAAAAGGACCCTGGACCGATGGGAGGGCTGTGTGTTTATTTTCTTTTACGCAGCCTATATTGCTTTAGTTATTATATTGAGGT
>CAYNDE010000093.1:0-6882 GCA_964395535.1 uncultured Pirellulales bacterium | reverse complement strand
ATATTTTTCTGCAGGCTATCCCGTGCTCAATCCAGAAATCTCTTATTGCCTTGTCGGGGTGACTTAATGTAAAACCATCTTCTGCTTTTGGATGTGAAAAAAATGTCGGATTGAAATCCATACCAATCTGCAGGGATTTTGCCCAGTCAATCCAGCTCTGAAAATGCTCAACGCCTATTTGGTTTCTATCAACAAATTCGCCGCCGTTATCGAGATAACAGGCGTGCAGATTAATCCTGTGCTTTCCGGGTACCAGGCTCAGGGCCTTTTGGAAATCCGCACGAAGCTCATCGATGGTTCGAGCTTTGCCCGGGTAGTTTCCGGTAGCCTGTATGCCGCCTCCCGACAGTTCAGCGCCTGCAGTTTCAAAACCGCCGACATCGTCACCCTGCCAGCAATGAATAGATATGGGGATTGAAGACAATTGCCTTAAAGCATCATCGGTATCGATTTTCAGCTCAGCATATCTTTGCTTTGCTATCGAGTAGGCATCTTCAATAATTTTGTCACTTTTCATAAATTCACTCTCCTAAAGAGCAGGGATTAAAGGCCGGCATTGATGATTACTATTAGGTTTTCAAAAAAATCACTTCAAAAAGTAGAATTGTATTGAATTTACAGATTGTTGCAATTTTTATTTCATAGAGGTACCGCGATTTCTCAAGTGCAAAAACCGGCTTTTCAAAGCCTAACAACGATTGATTAAATCTGCCTATATTGTTACAATCTAAAAAAATACAGTAAACAGCCCGTCTAAAAGAAGTTTGGCTGTAAAATCGCTTAAATTAAAAAGGGCCGGAATGGCTGAGGCTGAGAAAAGAAAGTTGCCCAAAGGCTATATGGGGAAAATCCTTGAAGTAGATTTGAGCCATTTACAGTCCCACACGGAGCCTCTGGATTTGCGGCTTGCAGAGCTTTTCTTCGGCGGCAGAGGTTTCGGTGTTGCGTTGCTTTTCAAGCATTTTTCTAACCTGCAAAAACAAGGGAAATATAAAAATGCTTTTGCAGATATTGAGCCACTATCTGAAGATAATGTCATTATCATATCCACCTCACCCGGCACGGCTACAAGGATGCCGACAAGCGGCAGGGTCCATATGAATTTCAAGTCACCATTAACTTCGTATTACGGCAGCACTAATACGGGCGGACGCTGGGCGGTTGATTTCAAAAGGGCCGGCTTTGATATTATAATTATAACTGGAAAAGCTGAAAAACCGGTATATCTTTTGATTACGAATGAAAGAAGCAAATTCGTTGACGGCAGCGAAATTTTCGAGCTCAATGCCGTTCAAAAAAGAGAAAGGCTCAAAGAACTATACGGCCCTAAGACTGCGGTTTTAGCAATCGGCCAAGCCGGCAAAAATTTAGTTCCTTTTGCATCGGTGATGAGTGACGTCGGAAAGGCATTCGGCAGAACGGGGGCTGGCGCCGTATGGGGCTCGAAGAACCTGCAGGCAATCGCAGTTGTCGCCGATGAGAGAAAAATCGAGGTGGCAGAACCTGAAGGCTTCGATTCCAAAAATCCCGATAGTGCTATGTATCACGCCAAGCTTAAAATCGACCTCGGTAAATTTACGAAAAGAGAAAATGCGTTCGGTATTCTTTCATCGATGGGCTCGCTTGGTATTATGGGAATGATAAATAGTTATAAGCAGCTTATACGCAATAATATGAAAGATACAAACCATAACATCGACGATGTCCGAAAAATTGATGGTGAGGCCTTGCGAAATCATTCGAAAAATGCAAAGCCGGGGGAAAAGAAAGTGGTGGTCAAAAAAGGAGTTTGCTTTAACTGCCCGATTGCATGTAAACGAGATACTGCGGTTTTGGATGAGAACGGTCAATTAATAGAAAAAGGAGAAGGCCCCGAATTTGAAAATACGGTAATGCTCGGAGCCAATCTTTCAATTTACGATTTGCCAACAATAGTTCTGGCGAATTATTTATGCAACCGCTACGGCCTCGATACAATATCAACGGGCTCGACTATAGCCTGCTTTTTTGAATTATACGAATATGTCAGCTCGAAAAAACAATCCCTCACAGCCCAGGAGAAACAATTTCTCGACGACGTAAAGGATTTTGTGCAAGAGCACGGCGATGTCGGTTTTGGCAAACCTGAACTACTCATCCCGATTATTCATTTAATCGGCAAATTAGAGGGGATAGGAAAATATCTGGCTATGGGTTCATATAAGTTTTGCGAACGCTACGGTCATAAGGAATTTTCAATGACAATAAAAAAACTGGAGCTGCCTGCATACGACCCGCGTACAACTTTCTCACAGGCTTTGAGCTACGAAATGAGCAACCGCGGCGGCTGTCACTTAGAAGGAGGCTATACCGCTCCTTATGCCTATTGTGCGGGATACGCGGAATGGCCGGGCAACAGAGTCGAGGGCACCGCGCTTATTGCAAAAAATGCAACTCTGACAAATACGACTTACGATATAATCGGCGTATGTGCTTATAACGGCTTTTCACTCAGCCTGGATGAATTTGCAGAACTGGTTAATGCCGTTACCGGCCTCGAGCATAATTCAGGGACACTGGAAAAAATTGCACAACGAACACTTACTCTGGAACGACTGTTCAATATTTTATGCGGGGTAACGGACAAAGACGACCTGCTGCCGGAACGATTCTATACTGAAGCAATAGAGGCTAAAGACGGGCCTGCAAAGTGCGACAAAGAAGCATTTGAAAGTATGCACAAAACATATTACAATTCACTCGGCTGGGATGATAACGGAAAGCCAACCGAAGATACAATTGAGAAACTTCAATTGACGGATTTTATTCCGGCCGGATTAAAATAAAACTATAATTTCCAAATGTCAGAACAAGAAAAACTCAAAAACATTTACGAGAAGTTGAGGATAATCGGCCAGGCCATCGCAAGGGTCAACGGCAACAATACACACAGCGGAAACCTGGCTGTCAGAGACCCCGAAGATAAAGATGTATTTTACATTACAGCGACAGGTGCCCAGTGCGGCGCACTCGTACCAGAGGATATCGTACCGATTCATTTCTCAACTGTGAGCTGGGGAGATGCACGGGGCTCGACCGAATCCACAATACACAGAAAAATTCTGTCGCTGCCGGGAATAAATGCAGCAATGCACGCACACTTTTTAAGTACGACCTGCTTATCCTTCGATACAAAGGAAAAGCAGTTGTTCCTGCAGTTTCTCGGGCAAGATGAAAAAGGCAGAGACAAATTTGCATTTCATCCGATAGATGCATTCGGGGCATTTGCAATAGGCCAGGTCAGGGTCGATGATTTCTTCCAGCCCGTCGGCTCTACCGAGATGGAAGAAAGAATACCCGGGTACTTAGCTGAAAGCTATATCACAATAGTCAAAGGGCACGGCCCGTTTGTAAGGGGATGCTGTGCGGAAGAGCTTCTATATCGTTCCAGCGTGCTCGAATCAAGTGCAAAGCTTGCGATAAACTTAAGAAGAAGAGGCATCGACATCTTGCAAATACAAAAAAGCATAACATCACAAGGCGCCGGGAAATTTTTCCCTGTTAAAACCCACCAGCCCGATTTCAAATCTCTTGGCGAAAAGCAGGTACAGGACCCGACGGTTCTGTTCGACTTCAAACAACGGCTGAATTATAACTATGATAACGAAATAAGCGCATACGGCACGGGCTCGATGAGCCAGAAAATCTCGGCAGAGCAAATGATTTACTGCCCTACTTCCGCAGTGCCGGAAGGTCTTGATTTTCAATTATACCGCAAAAAAATCGAATTCGAGGATGGTGACAGCATTGATTTGAAAATCCATAAACTGATATATCAAAATACACAGCAAAATACCTGTATGATTACAACCAATCCGGTTATAACCGCTGAGGCAATGG
The DNA here is from genome assembly GCA_964395535.1 of uncultured Pirellulales bacterium. GTDB lineage: Bacteria > Planctomycetota > Phycisphaerae > Sedimentisphaerales > Anaerobacaceae > CAYLMG01. The sequence continues at coordinate 3,003 of CAYNDE010000093.1, read as the reverse complement.
CGCTATTAGCCGAACAGTTCGGTATTGACGTTCTTTTGTGCAAAAAGACTGATATCAAATACACGGATAAAAGTCACCCTTCTATTGTCCCGATAGATGCCGAGGCAAAATACCTCAATCCGCGCCTGGGACTGGTTGATATTCATCAGCTTACGAATATGACTGCAGAGAATCCGATATTAAATATGCTTCGATGGTACAAGGGATGCTGTGTTGCGGCAGGTTACGGAGTGATAAGCACCGGCAAAACCACTCTCGAACAGGCGGCACACAATGCTTCAAGTGCTGAAAGAATCGGCAGGTTCCGCATAGAAGCGTATATAAACGAAAGGCTACTCGGCGGCACTAATGTTAAAGTCTTCGAGCCGAAAAGAGAAAAGGTGTAAAGCAAAAATGAAAGTAGCGTTATTTGTTCCCTGTTTGAATGAGCATTTTTACCCACAAACGGTGCTGTCAATGGTCAAGATATTTAAAAAGCTCGGGCTCGACGTCGAATATGTCGAGAATCAGACCTGCTGCGGTCAGCCAGGTTTTAATACCGGCTATTTCAAGGAAGTAGTACCGCTGGCAGAACATTTTATCGAACTTTTTAAAGGTCAGCAGTATGTTGTGGCACCGTCGGGCTCGTGTGTTTTTATGGTCCGCAGGCACTACGAGAAGCTCGATATTGCAAAAAATTTAAGAGAAGGTTACGAACAATTAAAAAACAGGATATACGAATTCACGGAATTTCTCATTGATGTTCTCAAGGTTACGGATTTGGGCGGGACATTTGCGCATAAAGTGACTTATCATGATTCGTGTCATTTGGCTCGCGGGCTGGGCATAAGAGAGCAGCCGCGAAAGCTCATCAGAGCAATTAAAGATATCGACTTTATTGAGATGGAAAACTCTGACGCCTGCTGCGGATTCGGGGGGACATTTTCTTACAAATGCCGCGACATTTCCATCGAGATGGTCAAACGAAAGTGCGAGTATATCGAGCGAAGCGGTGCCGAGTACTGTGTCGGTGCGGACCCGAGCTGTCTGATGAATATCAGCGGCTATCTGAAGAAAAACAAAAAAAATATAAGGACGATTCACATAGCTGATTTGCTGGCTGAAAGTTTGAGTTTATAAATTATGAAGCCAACACCGCTTAAAACCAAGAAATATGCCAAAAAGGCTGTTAAAGACCAAAGGCTGAAAGAGGCATTATTTTCTGCCACCGCATCGACGGTGGAATCCCGTCAGAAGATTATCGACGAACTGCCATACTGGGAGCAGCTTAGACAAAAGGCCCACGACATCAAAAAACAAACAATAGAACACCTGGATAAATATCTCGAACAATTCGAAAGCAACTGCATAAAAAACGGCATACAAATTCACTGGGCACAAAATAGCGATGACGCCCAAGATATAATTCTGGGGCTGGCCGAAGAGAACAATGTTCGAACGATTGTGAAATCAAAGTCCCTGACGACAGAGGAAATCGGTCTGAATAATGTTCTGATAGAAAATGGCATTCAGACGTTCGAGACGGACCTTGGCGAATTCATTGTTCAGCTTATGGGCCAGATTCCTTCCCATCTGGTTACTCCCGCCCTTCATTTAACGCGCAAAGACATCGGCAAATTATTCAGTGAAGAATTCGGATGTGAGTACACAGAAGAGCCTACGGAACTACTCGATATCGCAAGAGCAAAACTTCGCGAATTATTTCTGACCGCCGATATGGGTATAAGCGGTGCGAATTTCGGGATTGCCGATGCCGGCTGTATCTGTATCCTCGAAAACGAGGCAAACGCTCATTTTGTGACCTCGCTCCCCAAAATTCACGTAGCGGTAATGGGGATTGAGAAAATAATTCCATCTTTGAAGACTCTGCCCTACTTTTTGAAATTACTGCCGACCAACGCAACGGGCCAGAAAATTTCCACATACGTAAATTTTATAGGTGAGCCGTCAAGAGACAAACTGTCCGAAGGTCCTGAGCAGGTACACATTATATTATTGGATAACGGCCGAAGCAGAATCCTTCAGGAGCCGAGCCTGAGAGAAACTTTGTTCTGTATCCGTTGCGGCGCGTGTCTGAATTTCTGCCCCGTATATCAGCAAATCGGCGGGCACGCTTACGGCTGGGTATATATGGGGCCAATCGGGATTAACCTGATTCCATTGTTTCTCGGTCTTTCCGTTGGACGATACAGCCCGAGTCTGTGTTCGCTTTGCAGAGCCTGCCAGGAGGTTTGTTCAACCAATATCGATTTGACCGAACATACACTGGAACTTCGCAATTGTATCGTACGGTCAGGTTACAGTAGTAAAATTGAAAAGATAGGAATGTCACTATGGGCCTTTTTTGCAAGGCATCCGTTACTTTATAGAATTTCAAGCTGCCTGCCGAGAATACTACAACGGCTTTTACCGAAAGGAATGGGTTTTCCAGCCCCCGGCTATACAAGAAAGCGGAGCCTGCCGCCCTTCGATAAGAAAGGGTTCAGAAAAAGATTCTATAAACTGACGAATAATAAAAGGGAATATTAAAAACGAAAGTGACTATGAACAACAACAAACAAACAATATTAAGTAATATCAAAAACGCGTTGAAGACCGCATCACGAATACCGGATTTATATACTCAACCAGAAGAACACCTCAAAAAAGAGATTATTGCAAACAGGCCGAAGACGAAAAATGAGCTTTGGAAAAAATTCATAAAAGAACTTCAAGAAGTCAATGGTGAGTTTCAACTATTCGAGAACAGTGACAATCTCGCCGGGCACATAGCCGATTTTCTCAAAAAAAACAACTACAAAAAAATTTCAATTTCCGGTGACGAAATTTGCCAAAAGGTCGCGAAAAAAATTCAAGCAAAGGATAGCGGTATTGAAACCGTACAGGCAACGTCATCTTCAGGTGAGGACAGAAAAACAAATCTCGCAAAAACACCTGTATCGCTGGTAGCAGCACACTGGGCTGTAGCTGAAACAGGCTCAGTAATAGTTATATATGAGCAGA
>CAYNDE010000092.1:0-6949 GCA_964395535.1 uncultured Pirellulales bacterium | reverse complement strand
TTATCCATTTCTGAATTAATTGTCATCCTGTACGACTTTAATCACGGCGTCAAAAGCCTGTTTGGGCTGACAGTTCCTATCAAAAAGCAGGGGAGAGCCTCCGATCCATGAAGTTGCATCGTAAACACCCCAAAAGGTAACGCGTGAAATATCCTTCTTGTGCTTAACAAACACTGAAAAAAGCTCGGCGTACTTCTCTGCGAGTCTTTGTTGTGTCTGCTCATTTTCAGCATTCGAATCGGACGTGCTTTCTCTGTTAATTCTGCTGATATCTGCTCCTCTGTAACCTCGTGTCCGCGTCCGGATATCCAGTTCTGTAATCATGACCTTTACGCCGGTATCTGCCAGACTCGTGATGGCGTACTCAAGACCCTCGATACTGGGGTATGACAGCCCACTGTGCAGTTGGATGCCGACGCCGTCGATGCGGATACCCTTTGACTTGAGATGCTTCACAATCGCGACTGCCCCATTGCACTTTGCCTTTGACGACTCGAGATTGTAGTCATTGTAGTATAGTTCGGCGTCAGGGTCGGCCTCGTGAGCCCACCTAAAGGCGTTCTCGATGAAATCGTACTGCTTGTCTTCGGAGCCTTCGCCGATGATTCTCAGCCATTGACTTCTGCTTCCCAGCTTGCCGTCCTCAGCGAGGGCTTCATTGACCACATCCCAACCCTTGATGCGGCCCTTGTAGCGGCCGACAACGGTCATGATGTGGTCCTTCATGCGAGCCAAAAGTGCGTCTCGCGTCAAAGTGTTTCCCGAATCGTCGCGAAACACCCACCGCGGAGTCTGGCCGTGCCAGACGAGGCAATGGCCAATGGGAAACATATTGTTTTTCTCGCAGAATTCCATGAAACTGTCCGCCGGCTCCCAGTTGTACCGGTTGAGCTGTGGATGTATGAGTTGCCACTTCATATCGTTCTCCGCGGTTGCCGTGCTGAATTGTTTCTCAGCGATAGCGGCCGCATTGGGGTCACGGCCTGTTACTACGCCTCGATTCAAAGCCCCGCCGATCAGAAAGTAGTCCTTGAATACGTCTTTTAGCGTGGGCATATTCTGACCTGCCGCAGGCTCGGAAACATCCGCACTTTTGTCGGTCGCTGTTTGCGGAATTATTTCAATCGCATTGATCTCCGGGTTTTCAATCTGGGTTGTGAAAACAATGCGGAATTCTCCGTTGGTCACTTCCACGGGCACCGTCTCAATGTAGGCGCGTTCGGGGCCTCCGGCCTTTGCCCAAATGTCGAAATCCTTGAACTCGTGTCCCTGTACATTGAAGGAAAAAACACGCTCGCCGGGGCCGTAAATGCCCTCGAACGTCTCCGCAAAGTAGAGTTTCACGATATACTTACCGTTGGGAATTTTGCAGGAAAAAGAGTCCATCGCATAATGCTCGCTCAAAAACAGCTCCGGGTCTTTGGTTCCGTCAATCTCCAGTTCCGGATCGCGATCAATCGTGGCACCCCCCTCGAAACCCTGGTCCGGCTGCCAAACGTTGCCGTTCGAATCCGTAAATGGCTCATACGCGCCGGCCTTAATCCGGACAGTCGCTGCGGAAGGCTTACTTGTCTCGGCTGCTGTTTTCGGAATTATTTCAATCGCGTTGATCGCCGGGTTTTCGATCTGGCTCGTGAAAACAATGCGGAATTCTCCGTTGGTCACTTCCACGGGCACGGTCTCAATGTAGGCGCGTTCGGGGCCGCCTGCCTTTGCCCAAATGTCGAAGTCCTTGAACTCATGTCCCTGCACATTGTAGGAAAAAACACGCTCGCCGGGGCCGTTAATGCCCTCGAACGTCTCCGCAAAGTAGAGCTTCGCGATATACTTGCCGTTGGGAATTTTGCAGGAAAAAGAGTCCATCGCATAATGCTCGCTCAAAAACAGCTCCGGGTCTTTGGTTCCGTCAATCTCCAGTTCCGGATCGCGATCAATCGTGGCACCCCCCTCGAAACCCTGGTCCGGCTGCCAAACGTTGCCGTTCGAATCCGTAAATGGCTCATACGCGCCGGCCTTAATCCGGACAGTCGCTGCGGAAGGCTCGGAGGCCGCCGTACTTGCTGCAAACCATAATACTGTTGAAGACAGAAAGATTACATAAAACAGTTTTTTATTTTTCATAATCTTCTCCTATGTTTACCTGGGGTTTTTCATTCACACTCTTTAACAACAGAATTTTCTCCGTATGATATCAAATATCTTACTGAAAACACCCTAAGCAGTCAAGAAATTTTTTCCAAAACAGTTTTAATGGAAGTTTCTATAAAATACAGTAACATTTTTATCGATATGAAGCAATTTTCTATCAAAGCCAAGGTAAAGCTCCGCGGCCTGGACAATGTGATTGAAGCCAATCCCCGCATCGGGAATTCAGATTCGCGGCGAATTTACGGAGTCCCGGTTTGGCCGAATATCAGATTTATGAGGGCATGTTTGTTTCTTGCCCCGTCATTCGTCACCTGATTGTCTTCAGTCCAGCTTGATGTCCACCTTCCAGTGTTCCGCGATGGCTTTCAGTTCATCCAGCGTCAGGTAAGTCACCGCGCCATGCTTAGGCCGCGAAAAGTTCGTTCCCTTCATCACGCCTTCGTTGAAGTGACCGATGTTCTTGTAAGTCACGAAGTCCGTGGTTTCGCTGAAGCCCATGTTGTTGGGTCTTGCGCCGTAGACATCGTACATCAGCACGTAACTGTTGGTACCGAGGCGTTTGAACATGTTGGGAGCTTCCGCGGGAACCGTCTCGGGATCGATGCGTTTGGGCTCGGACCTGTATCCCTGGTTGATCTTGTCGGAGACGGCATGCAGACCAATTCTATTGCGATGGAGAAGTTCTTGAACTTCTGAAACAAATTTAATATGCTGACATGTATGCGAAACTTATCATGTATATGAGAATCAACAATTCAAGGAAAGAAGGTAACCATGCATAAGCGAACAGGATTCACCCTGATAGAACTGCTGGTGGCAGGGTGACGATGCTATGCGGTGCCGAGGCGATCATAGCCACTGGCGCGGGGCAACAAAATAGAAAGGGAAAACTATGTCATTTCATTGGAGATATTTACGTGCATATTCAGTTGTTGTAATAGCTCTGGGGATAGCGACGATATTCAATGGCTCGGTGACACGTGCGGCCCGGCGCGGGCCAAGTGCTCAGGATGAATATGACGATCACCAGAATATGATGGACCAACTGGGAATCAAGCAATTACGTCCGGGTGCTAATCCGAACAACCAGAACGTCTTCGACGAAGCCACTGCCAACCCATACAAGGACAGCATGCCGGACGTCCTCACGATGAAGGACGGAACTAAGGTGACCAGTGCCGCGCAATGGCCTAAACGCAGGGTGGAGATCCTTGAGGACTTCGAGCGTGAAGTGTACGGTCGGATTCCTCCGAACGTGCCGAAGGTGACCTGGGAAGTGTCAGCGACGACCGAGGGCAACAGCGCTGGAATTCCAACGGTCACCAAGACGCTGGTCGGTCATGTTAACAATTCGGCATACCCTGAGATCTCGGTAGACATTCAGGTGATCTTCACGGTTCCGGCTGGAGCGAAAGAGCCGGTGCCTATGATGCTTGAATTTGGGTTCGGCGGCGGGTTTGGAGGTATACGAGGCAGACCGGGTGGCCCATCTTGGATGGAGCAGTCTATCTCCCATGGTTGGGGGTATGGTACCATCAATCCCGTAAGCATCCAGCCGGATAGGGGAGGCATGAGTCTGCGTCGGGGCATCATCGGTTTAACCAACAGAGGCGAACCGCGAAAGCCGGATCAATGGGGCGCGCTGCGGGCTTGGGGATGGGGTGTCAGTCGGCTGATTGACTTTTTCGAAGCTAATCCTGATGCCGGAGTCGATCCGAAAAAGGTGGGCATTGAGGGCGTGTCACGGTATGGAAAGGCCGCGTTGGTGACAGCTGCCTTTGACGAGCGCGTCGCAGTCGCATTTGTCGCCTCATCAGGCGAAGGCGGGGCAAAGCTGCATCGGCATATATTCGGCGAAGCGGTCGAGAACCTCACCGGCCGTGGCGGGTATCACTGGATGGCCGGCAATTTCCTCAAGTATGGGGCCTCCGATCCCTGCATGACGGCGGCCGACCTACCGGTCGATTCTCATGAACTTATCGCGTTATGCGCCCCGCGTCCTTGCTTTATCAGCTACGGTGTCCTCCCCGGCGATCCTCCCTGGGTGGATGCCCACGGCAGCTTCATGGCTGGCGTGCTGGCGGGACCCGTGTACACGCTCCTGGGCAAGAAGGATTTTGGCACACCGGGCAATTACCTGACGGACCCAATGCCGCCGGTGGGAACACTGATAGGCGGCGAGTTGGCATGGCGTCAGCATGAAGGCGGCCATACGTCCGGACCCAACTGGCCGGCCTTCTTCGATTGGGTGGGCCAGTACATTAAAGCTTTGCCACTACCCCCATCCCTCGCGCCGACTTCTGCTCAGTCTGCTGCCGAGCCGGGTCGGGACTGAGCTTTCAGATGTCCGGCTGCCCCGCCAGGTGACGTCTGCAGCGGCGTTGCGGCCTTGCTTTGGCGCACAAGCCCTTCGATTGCAACCAGCAATCCCAAGGAAACGAACAATCCGGAAAGAAATACGTGCTTCATCCTGTACTTCTTTGGTATCATTCAAGGGGCGATCGTGACAATCACCCGCTTATACCTCGACAAGGGCGGATTTCCTTTATCGGTAACCCTCAGTATAATATGCCCGTTTTCCGGTTGTTCGACCCTTGGAGCCGTTACAGCAACCCCGATTGTATTTTCTGCGCTGAAGCGAAAAGGTGCTTTACAGGTTCCCGCTTCGGGATACTGGAACCAGAAGAAACTTAAACTGTCGCCATCCGGGTCGGTGCTGCAGCGAGCGCTTAGCCAAAAGGTTTCGCGGGACTTTACCGAAATTCTGTCGGGATGCTCAAGGCAGGGACGAGGCGGATGATTGGCTTGCTTATAGGATTGGGTACACCAATCCATACGAGCAGCAAAATCATTTTGAAAATCATCTCTCCATCGCCACAAAGTAACTTTATTATTTGTGAACGAATTATCATCTCTTCGAACTGCCCGTCCATATTCATTGAACACATACGGTACGTATGTATCATTCGCATTGGTCCAGATTGCCCTGGGTTCGGGTTCTATAGGTACACCGCCTGTAAATCCTGAATCAAAAGATGCATGTTCAGGTATGTGTTTTTCGTAGCGACCTCCCCAGCCGCCCCAGTCAGGACGCTCCGGCACATTTAATCCATTCGGAATTAATAATAAATACGATGGCGTGTCTCCCTCCATACCCCAGGCTACATCAGGATACACCGCGCCGAGCGGGCCATGGCCTTGTTGTATATTTTGCGCAAGCCAGCGATTGCTTATTGTTTCATTATTTATGCCGTCCACATGCTCATTAATTGCACTCCAGGTTGAATTTTCATAACCGCCGGGACTGACAATATAAAATAAATTCGGGAAATTTCTTCTCATCCATATCCCGCTATCATCCTGGTCGGAAATTGTATAAATTCTAAGTTTTGCAATTAACCTTTCCGCCTCTGCTTCGGTTTTTGTGTTTCTTATTTTATGCAGCGCCTGAGCAAGAGTATTGGCTCCTCCCCAAACAGACACCCATAACGGGCGCTGGTCATCTTCTTCGAGAACATTAATAATCCAGTCTGAACCCTCGGAATCCTTTCCATCGCCAACCCCTTTCATACCATATTCAGGCAAGCCCTGTTTTACCATTGTTAGCAAAGACTCCGCTGTTGGATAGTTCGCATCGTGTTTCAGCAGATTGTCATGGACTGCGGCGTAGGCGTGGATTACTTTTCGGATGGAATCGGGGTGCACGGAGGTTCGCATATGTATGGATGTGGTCGCGATGAGTCCCCGAATGTCGATCTCATTCGAGTAGAGCAGCAAGCGGACCAGACTCTGGGTGTCGTCCGGATCAGCTTCGATGTCCGTGAGGACAACCAATCGATTCGGCTTGCCGGGTTTTTCTGGACTGGCGGCTCGAGTGGTCTCGGCTGCGCGAACCAACGGGAATTGCAATGTCAGGCCGAAACCGAGAATTATCGTTAATCCTACAAGATTCTTTATATTCTGATATTTGTTAAACCTGTTTAAAGACATAAGATCCGCACCAGCCCTTTCGTTCAAGTCGATGTCATTGTTAGCCACCAATTACTGTTTAATGTATGTTAATCTAAGGATATTATTTATTTCCTTTACAGGACATCTCCGACAAAACATAATACTGTCGAAAGCAGAAAGATTACGCATAATAGTTTTTTGTTTTTAATAGTCGTTTCCTTGTTTTTTATTTGCCTGGAACCTATTTACACTCATACCTGCATTATTTGCTGCGAAAACATCAGAAATTTTATTAAAATCATCATTAACGGTCTATAAATAAAGCTCATTGAGCTGACAAACTGCCGATCGCTTCAATTTCTGCAAGCTCGGCGGGTTTTGCGTCTGGTTTTCCGAAAAAGATTACACGCAGAAAACGTCCGGGCACATTGTTCATAGTGGACAGTATTTGAGTTTTTTCCCTGATTACACTTTGAGTTTGCTCAGAAATCGATTTCCAACCGTCGTTGCCGTCTTCGGAAATTTCGACACGATAATGTCGGTTGCCTTCGGAAGGAAAGATAAGCTTCACACTGCTAACGGTCACGATGCGTTCCAAATCGACACACAGCCATGCGTTCGTGTCATTGGCATCGGCTTGCCAGAATGTAGCGGCATTGCCGTCGTTTGCGAAACGTCCGCTATGGCCGGCTGTTTCACTGCTGGCACGCGTCGGATTTGCCTGGCCGAATGTCATAAGTGAACCGGTGTTCGCCGTTCCAGTGTAACGCACATACGGACGCGGTTTGACCGCCGGCGTTTTGCCAGCAATAAATTCTGGTTCGCCGTGCGAAGTGATTTGAATTGTCGC
>CAYNDE010000091.1:0-6996 GCA_964395535.1 uncultured Pirellulales bacterium | reverse complement strand
ATAACGTTATTTTCAAAATTTGTGCAAATCCTGATGATGCTGCGGAACTTACGCAACAGACGTTCGTCAAAATAATAGAGAATCTTAAAGATTTTAAGCAGAGAAGCGGCTTTTATACCTGGGCGTTCAGGATAGCCGTTAACCTGACTTTAAGTTACTGCAAAAGGAAAGGAAAGCTCGGATTTTATTCTTTGGATGAACAGGCTCAGGCAAACAATCCCGGGGCGAGTAAGGCGCTGAAACAGTTCCTGGAAAATGAAGCTTCGCCCGACCCGGCAGCGGTTGCTCAAAATAAAGAGCTTTGCGAGCTTGTTGTCAGTCAGCTAAGTAAATTGAGTGACGAGCACAGGACTGTGCTTATCCTCAGGGATGTCGAAGGAATGGAATATAATCAGATAGCAAAGATTCTCGGAGTGGAATTGGGAACCATCAAGAGCAGAATAAGCAGGGCGAGAGGCGCTCTAAGAAAGATATTGGAGGGATTTTTGAAATGAAAGAAGGTTCACATATTGACGAATTGCTTAACGGCTATATCGACGGAGTGCTTACGGCCAGACAGCATACCGAGCTTCAGCGCCTTAAGGTAAATGACCCTCAGATTGAACGACGGCTGAGTGAGCTGCAAAAATGCAAAATGCTTATCAGCTCACTGCCCATCGCCAAGGCACCTGCTGATATGCTCGATCGAGTAAAGGTTGCTATGCAAACAGAAACTCAGGTTGACTCTGAGCAGCCTGTCAGTGACAATCAGCTCAGTGACAATCAGCTCAGCAACAATCAGCTCGGAGCGAGGCAGTTGATGTTTCGCAGGGTTCTCGCATCTGCTGCTATGATTGCTTTGATGGCAGTATTGGCCATTATTGTTTATTCAATTACGGCACCGCCGAAAACAATTGAAAGTTTTATTGTAAGTGCTGATAAAATACCTCGGGTGGAAATTGAGCAGCCGGCACTTCAGCCGGTCTCTACAGCAGACTCCGAGTTAACTGCTTCAAAGGCTTCAGCGGGAGTTGAAAATCAGCAGACGATGACGGCAGCGCTTACTCCTGCTGCAAACCGTTTCAGTGCTACTCTTGAGCTGAAGACGAGTAAATTGCTCGCTGCGGATGTAGCTGTTAAAAAGGTGCTTGAAAAAAACGGGGCTGAAGATTTTATTACTCTGCCGGGCGGAACGGATGAGTATGCGTACTCTCTGGATTGTGGAGTACCAAGACTTAATACAATTTTAAGCGGTCTGGAGAATATATGGACCGACTTTTCGTCAGCTACACTAATCTTTGATACTGCTCAGGACGAGCAGCCTGTAGTTGTTGAGAAGATTACGACGTGGCAGATCGCTGAAATTGCCGCTCAACACATTCCTGAAAGGCGCCTCAAAGCGGCTCAATATTACGCCATAATGAATAATGTTCAGCAACTCCTGCCGCAGCAGCAGGCGTTTGATACCGGCGATGAGAATGTTCTCGATTTGATTAATATGCCTAAACCCAAACCCGTGCTGACCAGGGACGAGGCGGCTTCACAGGATTCTGCTGAAAGCCAGCCGCAAATCGTCCTGAAGATTGTAATTAAAGCTGAATAAAGGATTATTATTTTAGAGTTGGAGTCTTAAAAAGCGATGCTCGATATGCAGGACTGCTCTCTGGTCGTCGTTGATGTGCAGGGCCGCCTTGCTGAGCTTATGTACGAAAAGGACCTCTTATTTAAGAACATCCAGATCCTTATCAAAGCTGCGAAGCTCTTGTCCATCCCCATTTTATGGACCCAGCAGAAACCCGAGGCAATAGGTGTCACTATCCCGCAAATCAGCGAACTCTTAACGGATAATGAGCCGATTAACAAGGCCTGTTTCAGCTGCTGCGGCCTGAAAGAGTTCAACGATAAAATTAATGCCCTTGTCCGTAAAGAGGTTTTGCTCTGCGGAATAGAAGCTCACGTCTGCATTTATCAGACCGCAATAGAGCTTATCGCTTCAGGCAAAGAAGTGCACGTGATTGCAGATGCCGTCTCTTCGAGAACCAGTGGAAACAAGGCAATTGCCATACAGCGAATGTCTGCCGAAGGTGCAAAAATAAGTTCGACTGAAATGGCCCTTTTCGAGCTTCTTAAAACCGCGGAACATCCTCAGTTCAAAGAAATTATTAAACTTGTAAAATAATTTTTCAATTATCTTTCACCGGCTAATATCTTGTCTTTATACCTGTTTCTTTTTACAATTCTTTTTTTCTCCTGATAAAAAGGGTTAACAGATGACTGATTTTAACAGAATTATCGACAGGCGCGGCACAGGTTCACTTAAGTGGGACAGATTCAAAGATGCTGACATTATCCCTATGTGGGTTGCTGATATGGATTTTCAGTCTCCCGAACCCGTGAGGCTTGCCTTACAAAAGCGCGTCGAGCACGGTGTTTACGGTTATTCGGTGCCGACAGAAAAGCTCAATCAGACCGTTGTAAACCGATTAAAACGTCTATACGACTGGCAGATTGAGCCTTCCTGGATAGTCTGGCTGCCCGGACTTGTAGAAGGGCTGAATATTGTTTCAAGGTACGTTCAGGAAAATGAAGAGCTGATAACATTTGTGCCTGCCTATCCGCCTTTTCTCGATGCACCTGCTTATGCGAACAGAAAGCTTAAAACCGTCCCTTTGCTTTTCGAAAATAATAGATACAGCTTTGACCTTGAAGGATTCGAAAAGTCGATTTCTTCTCAGACAAAGCTTTTTATCCTTTGCAATCCTCACAACCCTACCGGCAGGGTCTTCGACAGAAATGAATTACAAGCTGTTGCGGACATCTGTCTTGAAAATGATATTATAATATGTTCCGACGAAGTACATTGTGAGCTGATTTTGTGCGACAAAAAGCATATACCTGTTGCGACGTTGAGCGAAGAGACTCAGAACAAAACGATTACTTTAATGTCACCTGCAAAGACGTTTAATCTCGCTGGACTTAATTGCGGTTTTGCCGTTATACCTGACCTGAACTTAAGAAAGCGGTTTATTCATATTATGCGCGGCATTGCTCCATCCTGTATTAATGCACTGGGTTTCACCGCTGCTCAGGCTGCGTACAGCCAATGCGAAGAATGGAGAAACTCTTTGCTCAAGTACCTCGCTGAAAACAAAGATATCGTTTATAATTTTATTAATAACAGGATTCCGCTTCTCTCTATGGATGACGTTGAAGCGACATATCTTGCGTGGATTGACGCCAGAAAACTGAATGTCCCCGAGCCTGTCTTGTTTTTTGAAAAAGCGGGTGTCGGTTTATCCGACGGCAGAGAATTCGGCGCGGAAGGTTTCGTCAGACTGAATTTCGGATGTCCCCGAAAAATACTGCTGAAGGGCCTTGAAAGAATGAAATCAGCGGTTATGAAAAGTATTGATTCGCCCAGATGACTTTTACTTTTTATCTTTGGGCGGTTTTTTTGTTTCTGTTTTGGTCTCTGTAGTGGTTTTTGACGGTTCTTTTTTGTCTTCGGATTTGCTTTTTGACTCCTCGGACAACCCTTTTTCTCTTTTCTCGGCCTTTTTGTAGCTTTCGCTTCTATAATCGGTTTGATAAAAGCCGTTGCCTTTGAAGATTACGCCTGCACCGCTGCCAATCAGCCTCTTTAATTTCGGTTTTTTGCAACTCGGGCATTTACGCAGCGCTGGCGCCCTGATACCCTGAAACTTCTCGAATTCATAGCCGCAATTTTCACACTTGTACTCATAAGTCGGCATTTTATTGCTCCGAATCGGTTTCAATATCAACATCAGTTGATTGCTGTTCGTCTGTTTCTCCTTCGCTTTTCTCTGAGGGCAGTTGATTAACAACTACTTTGCTCGGCCGGATAACTTTACCGTTAAGTTTGTAGCCGGTTTGAAATTCTTCGAGGACGGTGTTATTTTCTTTGTCTGCCTCCTGTCTCGGCATCACCGCCTGGTGAAGGGAAGGGTCGAACTTTTCGCCGACGGCTTTTATCTGTTCGACATTGTGTGATTTGAGAATATCGAGTATCTGCTCGTATACTATCTGTATGCCCTTGATAACCACCTCGATATTATTGGCCGAGCGGGCATTTTGCAGCGTATGTTCGAAATTGTCCAGCGCAGGCAGAAGTGATTTTATTATTTTCTCCTTTTCGTAGCTGACGGTGTCCTCAATTTGCTTGAGAACACGTTTTTGAAAATTTGCGTAATCGGCGCTGACTCGCTGCAGTTTCTCGAAAAGCTCGTCTTTCTGCCGCGCCAGCTCCTCAGGCAATTTGCCGGTCTCAGCTGCCTCTGACGGCTTTGCATCGGCTGGCTTTTCTTCTTTCTCTTTTTTGTATTTCATCTGTTGTTACCGAAATATCTTTTCAATTTTTCAACAAAACTTCTTGCTTTTGGAAAAATGCCGTTATTCTCTATTTTTGAGAATTCTTTTAACAGCTCCTGCTGTTTTGCATTTAACCTGACCGGCGTCTCAATTACAACCTGTACCATCTGGTCGCCCTGACGGCCTGTGCGCAGGTCGGGTAAACCCTGTCCCTTAATCCTGAAGATACTGCCGTATTGTGTTCCCGGCGGGATTTTTAGCTGTTTTGTTCCGTTCAGGCTCGGTACATCAATAGTCGCTCCGAGGGCAGCCTGTGTAAAGCTTAGCGGTACAACGGTAATCAGGTTGTTGCCGTCGCGCTCGAAAAATTCATGTGGTTTTATCCTTACATAACAGTATAAGTCACCTCTTGGACCGCCGTTTCGGCCGGGTTCGCCTTCGTTTGCGATTCTGACTGACTGGCCTTCGTGAACGCCCGCCGGTATCTTGACCGAGACCTCTCTTTTTTTGGGGACTCGTCCTGTGCCCCGGCATTTTTTGCACGGATTGGTAATAACCTCACCTGTGCCTCCGCACTGCCTGCACGTGGATATCATCTGAAAAAAGCCTCCGCCTTTGGCAATCTGTCCTGTACCGCCGCAGGCGGGACATTTGCCGGGCCTGCTGCCCTTTGCACTGCCGGCACCGCTGCATTCGGGACAAATATCCTGGCGCGTAAATTCAATGGTTTTTTCTGTTCCTCTTGCGACCTCGTCGAGTGTCAGCGAAACCGAGGTCTCGAGGTCATATCCGCGGCTCGGCCCCCTGTGGGTAGCGCTTCTTCGCCCTCCCATCCCGAATATGTCACCGAAACCGCCGAAGCCTCCTAGTATATCCTCGAAAATACTGCCGATGTCCTGCCATCGCATATGGCTGTAATCGCGCATCCCCATCCCGCGAAGTCCTTCGTGTCCAAACTGGTCGTATCTCTGGCGTTTTTCGGAGTCACTGAGAACTTCGTAGGCCTCGGCACATTCCTTGAACTTTGCCTCAGCCTCTTTGTTGCCGGGGTTCTTGTCAGGATGATATTTCATCGCCATCCGGCGATATGCGCGTTTTATATCGTCGGCTGATGCGTTTTTGCCGACACCTAAAACCTCGTAGTAATCACGTTTGTCCATTTTTTGTTATGGTTCGTTCTGTTGTACCAAATTCTGCAAAGGCGAGTTATGCTGCCTTATCTCACTGACCCTGCAATCGGCTCCTTGTCTTTGTCCTCATCTTTTAAATCGGTTATTAGAACGTTAGTCGTTAGCATAAGTCCCGCCACGGAAGCTGCTGTCTCCAGAGCCGTTCTTGCCACTTTTGCAGGGTCTATTATGCCTGCCTTGAACATATCCACGAATTCGCCCTTGTTTGCGTCGTATCCGCTATTTTTCTGTTTTTGAAGTCTTTCAAGAAGCTGAGCCGTCACTACGTCACCGGGCTGACCGCAATTATCGACAATCTGCTTTGTCGGAGCCGGCAGCGCCTTTTTAATAATATCAAACCCGATTTTCTCTTCTCCTTTTGCCTTTGCTCTCGCTTTATCAATCTCCTGTATAGCCCGCAAAAAGATTACCCCCCCGCCCGCAACAACACCTTCTTCGGTTGCTGCTCTTGTTGCATGTAATGCATCTTCGAGCAAATCCTTTCGCTCTTTCATCTCGGTCTCGGTTGCGGCACCTGCCTTGATTACCGCAACGCCGCCGGTAAGCTTGGCCAGTCTTTCCTGAAGTTTCTCTTTGTCATAGTCGCTGGTCGATTTTTCTATCTGTTTGCGAATCTGCTCACATCGGGCATCGCTCTCCTTTTTACTGCCGGCACCTTCGATGATTGTGGTGGTGTCCTTGTCGACGATAATTTTCTTGGCCTGACCAAGCTGTGACAGCTCGACGCTTTCAAGCTTTATCCCTAAATCTTCTGTCAGTACCGTTCCGCCTGTCAGTGTTGCGATGTCGGCCAGCATTGCCTTTCTGCGGTCACCAAAGCCGGGTGCCTTGACCGCACAGACCTTCAAAATACCCTGAAGCCGGTTAATGACAAGAGCGGCGAGGGCCTCACCCTCGACGTCTTCGGCAACTATTACCAATGGCCTGGCGACCTGTGCAATCTTTTCGAGCAGCGGGATAATCTCCCGTATATTCGATAATTTCTTTTCGTGCAGCAGTATATAGGCATCCTCGAAAATTGCCTCCATCGAGCTTGTACTGGTAATGAAGTACGGCGAGATATATCCTCTGTCGAACTGCATACCCTCGACGACGTTCAATTCATTTTCCATTCCCTTGCCTTCTTCAATCTCGATGACTCCCTCTTTGCCGACCTTGTCGATCGCATCTGCAAGAATCTCGCCTACCTTCTCGTCACCGTTGGCACTTATAGTTGCGACCTTGGCAATGTCGGAGTGTCCCTTGACCGGCACGGAAGCGTTTTTTATAAAGTTAGAGACGACTGCAGCCGCCTTGTTTATGCCCCGCTGAAGCGCAATCGGGTTTGCGCCTGCGGTCAGTTGTTTCACGCCTTCAGTAAAAATTGCCTCCGCCAGTACTGTTGCTGTGGTTGTGCCGTCGCCGACGGCATCGCCGGTTTTGCTGGCTACTTCGTTAATCATTTTTGCACCCATATTTTTGAAAGGTTCCGGCAGCTCTATTTCCTTGCTTACGGTAA
>CAYNDE010000090.1:0-7011 GCA_964395535.1 uncultured Pirellulales bacterium | reverse complement strand
GAATTGAGGCAGGTTAACTATTTTGATTAGGATATACTATTATGGAAAACAGTCATATTATACAGGACTTTCTTAACTACCTGAGTTTCGAAAAAAGGTTTTCTGAGCATACCGCAAAATGTTATGGTGCTGACCTTAGACAATTTTGTGAGTTCCTCACCGGTGCCCCTGAAGGCACCTTTTCGAATGTGCAGAACATCTCGTCTGCTCAGCAGCAGGGCGGCAGCGCTACAGCGGTAAAGGAATATACTGATATAGATTTGGATAAGTTGTTTGTAACAGTCGATGTCGATTCCATCAGAGGTTATCTGGCGCACCTCAATGAGAAGCAGCATTCAAAAGCAACACTGGCTCGCAAGCTCGCTACTTTGAGAAGCTTCTATAAGTTTCTTGTCAAGAGAGGGCTTGTCGAATCCAATCCGGTTATGCTTGTCAGGACACCGAAACAGGAAAGAAAACTGCCGCGTATCCTTGAGTACGAAGAGGTAAAAAGGCTGCTTGAAACTCCGCAGGCAGACAGCTGGCTTGGCGCAAGGGACAGAGCTATTATGGAAACGATTTACAGCACGGGAATAAGAGTCAGCGAGCTTGTGGCATTAAATATGGGTGATATTGATTTCCTCGGCGAAGTTATACATATCAGAGGAAAGGGCAAAAAGGAAAGAATCGCTCCAATCGGCACTTCTGCTCTGCAGGCTATCCAGCACTATATGGAATTTCGAAACAAGCGTGCGCAGAGCAATCCTGATTTTGACACGAAGGTCCTTTTCGTCAACAAGCACGGCGGCCGACTCAGCACAAGAAGTGTTCGAAGGAAAATGGACAAATACTTGAAGATAGCCGGCCTCGACCCAAACATCAGCCCGCACACTTTAAGGCACAGCTTCGCCACGCATATGTTGAATAATGGTGCGGACCTGAGAAGTGTGCAGGAGCTGCTCGGCCACCAGTCACTTTCGACAACTCAAATTTATACTCACCTGAATACGAAAAAGCTGAAGGATGTTTACGATGGTGCCCATCCTCGCGAAAATCAGCCTTCGACAGATGGAAGCGGTGAGGGATAATTTTAGTTTAGTGGCAACTTTTAAGATTTAAAATCCCCTCAATTGCGAGGGGATTTTTTTATGCCAGCCTTAAAATCTGCTAAACTACGCCCGACAGGATTCGAACCTGCGACCTCCGGTTTAGGAAACCGATGCTCTATCCTTCTGAGCTACGGGCGCCTGAAATCTCAACTGTTTGAAGTATAAGGATTTCTCGTTTACCTTGTCAACTCCTAAAGCACTCAAAACGAGCAAAATCAGTAAATCGTGTCAGTTTGCATGAGATTTGGCCAAGATACTATTCACTACCTTTTTCGCTGAGACCATATCTTCGGACCGAGGGTTAACGTTGATAGCTTTCTAATCTTAACTGTTACATAGTTTTAGTGTCGGAGTAGTCCTATAATACAACACGGCAAATCCTCCGGATTATTCCAGTGGATTCGGCTAAATCCACTCTAAGAATTTGACGACACAATAGATACAACAGGATATGCCCATAAGTAAAAAACTGCCCAGAGTACAGGCAGAATCAATAGTGTTATGGGGGGATAGGTGAACCTGAAAATATGAAAATAGTTAGTGTGAGAGTATTGACAGGTTCTGACGGATAACTAAAACATTTTTTGTTATTTCGGATGGCTTGTATGATATCGGAAGAACTTGAAAAAGAACAGAAAACGACACAAGGGACAAAAAAAATACTTATCGTTGATGACGAAGACGGTATCGTTAAGTTGGTCAAGATGTATCTTGAGTATAATCACTATGAGGTCATAACTGCCGGCGACGGCCAGGAAGGGCTCGACAAGGCCAAAAGCGACGGACCGGATTTAATCATATTAGACCTGATGCTGCCCAAGATAAATGGTTATAAGGTATGTGGGCTGCTTAAGAAAGATTCAAGATATGCGAAGATTCCTATAATATTGTTTACAGCGAAAACACAGGAAAAGGATATGAAGCTTGGCCAGGAGGTCGGCGCTGATGCATACATCATAAAACCGTTTGAACCGGAAATCCTGCTTTCGAAGATAAAAGAATTCATAAATAAATAGCGTGAACAATGATAAATACTGAGAAAAAATCGCTTGGTGAGAGCCTGGTGGAAAAAGGGCTTATTACAGCCGAACGGCTCAGGCAGGTAGAACTCGAAGCCAGAGCAAATGCAATACCCCTGCGGAAAATTATTATAAAAAAAGGCCTAATCAGCGAGGAAGACCTGACTGCATTCTTAAGTCAGCAGTTCGACCTGCCATTAATCGATTTAACTAATTATCTTATTGAGCCGGAAATAATTGATTTGGTACCGGAGGACATTGCCAGAAAACATCTTCTCGTTCCTATATTAAAAATCGGTGATAGTTTGACAGTAGCTATGGTCGACCCTTTAGATGTTTTTGCGTTAGATGAGCTGCATATGAAGACCGGTTTTAATATCGAACCAGCACTGGCTACAGAGACAGCAATCAAAAAGGCATTAGACCAGCATTACGGAGCTAAAGGCTCGTTGGAGGATGTAATCGAGGGTCTGGACCGTCAGAAGCTTGAGATAAAGCCAAGTCAGGAATCGGAGTTAAAGACGCTCCAGGGGATTGCTGAGGAACCACCGGTAGTAAAAATGGTAAACCTGATGATTATCGAGGCAGTTCATCAGGGTGCCAGTGACATTCATATTGAGCCGGAAGAAGACACGCTGAGAACCAGATTCAGAATCGATGGGATGCTCCACGAGCGTACCGGGCCACCTCAGTATCTGCAATCTGCGGTTATCTCCCGCATTAAAATAATGTCCGGCCTGGATATTTCCGAGAGAAGATTTCCCCAGGATGGCCGTATCCAGATGAAAATGGAAGGCCGGGATATCGATATTCGCGTTTCCTGCATTCCCACCATCTATGGCGAAAACGTGGTCTTACGTCTTTTAGATAGAAGCCAGGTAATCCTGGAGCCGAAAAAGTTAGGTTTTTCTTCTTCTGTCCTGGCTCAATATGAGAAGTTGATTAGTTATCCTCACGGAATAATATTGGTTTGCGGCCCTACAGGTTCGGGTAAAACTACCACGTTGTACGCGTCCCTAAATGCTATAAATTCGGAAGATAAAAATATTATTACAATTGAGGACCCGGTCGAATACCATCTCGCAGGTATTCGTCAAATGCAAATCAATCCTAAAGTCGGGCTTAGATTTGTCGAGAGTTTGTCCGCTGTTTTAAGGCAGGACCCTGATGTCATTATGGTCGGAGAGATTCGTAATGAGGAGACCGCCAAAGCGGCTGTTCAGGCAGCATTAACCGGTCATCTTGTTTTTTCTACTCTTCATACCAATGATGCCCCAGGCGCGGTAACCAGACTTATTGATATGGGAGTAGAGCCGTTTTTGATTTCATCTTCAGTTATTGGAGTGCTGTCACAACGATTGGTACGTACTATCTGCAAAGAATGTCAAGGTAAAGGCTGCAAGGAATGTGTTCAGACCGGCTTTAAAGGCCGAATAGGGATTTTCGAGCTGATGATTCCTGATGAAAGAATAAGAGAATTGATCTCTGCAAGGGCTTCGGCTGATGAAATCCGTAAGAGCGCAATTCAAGCAGGTATGCAATTGCTTCGCGAAGATGGGGAAAAGAAAATAAATGCCGGCATAACTACAAAAGAGGAAGTTGTGCGTGTTGCTGAGGAGAGGTAAGCCTTGTTGACTTTTAGCTATAAAGCCAGAGATAACACAGGTAAGTTGGTCAGGGGTGTAATAGATTCTCTCTCACAAGAGGAAGTGGCAGAGAAATTGCAGCTGATGGGATATATGCCTGTAACAATCGCCGAGGTGCTTGGCGGTTTTAAACTGAAGCAATTCGGAAGCCGGTTTCGACGAATAAAAACTGAAAATATCGTTATGTTTAATCTTCAGTTAGCTAATATGTTGAATGCCGGCATAGGCATAGTAACTGCTCTTGAAATTTTACAAAAGCAATGTGCAAACAAGAAGTTTGGCGAGATAATCGGCGGCATATCTCGCGGTGTGCAGGCTGGAGAAAGTCTCTCGGAGGCGTTCGCAAAATACCCGCGAGTTTTTCCAAATCTTTTTATCAGTATGGTTAAGGCTGCTGAGGCCAGTGGGGAATTGGGTAAAATCCTGAATAGATATGCCGAATTTACTGAGGCCCAGGTGGATTTGCAACGTAAGGTAAAAGAAGCCTTATATTATCCCATAATCTTAATTGTGGCAGCCATTGCCGTAATTGTTTTCCTGGCTACTTTTCTTATTCCGAAATTCGTAGAAATATTTCATCGTGCAGAAATCAGCTTGCCCTTACCTACAATCATCCTTTATGGTATAGGTACAGCTATTAGGCAATTTTGGTACCTAATGATTCTATCGGTTGTGCTGATAGTTGTAGGTATCAAAAGATATATCAGAACAAAAACAGGTAAGTTCAGGTTCGACAAGGTCAGTTTGAAGCTGCCTGTTGTAGGACCAATAGTTCGCAAGACTTGTATCTCCCGTTTTGCCCGCACACTGTCCACCCTCGTTGGAAGCGGTGTATCTATTTTGGAATCCCTGGACATAGTCAGCAAGGTAGTGAACAATCAGGTGTTGGGCCGAGTTATAGAGCACATGTGCCACTCAATAGAAGAAGGTGGAAGTCTTGCAGAAAGCCTCAGGGTCAGCGGAGAGTTTCCAGCTGATGCCGTACAAATGATATCCGTAGGCGAGGAATCCGGCAACCTCGAGGTTATGCTGAATAAGATTAGTGACTTTTACGACCGTGCCATTGGTTACAGCATTAAAAGGATGGTCGCTAGTCTCGAGCCAATACTTTTATTAGTGATGGGCGTAGTCGTGGCTTTTACAATGGCCTCTATGCTCCTGCCAATGTTTAACATGGTCAAGCTATTAAGAAGATAGAATCTAGTAAATTTTAAAAAACCAAGAATTATTTTTCGCAGAAAGGGGGAAAGTAAAATGAATTGTGTTTCACAAAAAGAAAAGAAAGGAGAATTTAAAATGAAGAGGGCTTTCACATTAATAGAACTTATGATTGTGATGGCAGTGATGGCTATTCTGGTAGGTATTGCCTTGCCAAGATTTAAAGGAATGAGGGAGGAAGCCAATATCGCCAAGGCAGAAGGGGAACTGCGGACACTTAAGACCGCTATAGAGTCTTATGCTATGCATCATAGCAATGCTTATCCGGCCAGCAGCAATACGCCGTATGCGAGCTATCTGGATGCAAGCGCCGCCCCCGGGCCTCAACTTATTGCCTCAGTGCTTTATGACCCCTTTGATTCGAGTCACGAATACTATTATATTTTAGGAAGCGGCTCAGGCGGCACAGATTACTATGCCATCTGTTCCAAGGGACCGGATGGGACTGCGGACGTTACAGCAGCAGAGGTTGGCAATGGCGTACTTACAGCAGCCGAGATAGATGATGATATAATTGCTTCCAATGCTACTCTACCATAATTATTACGGGATAATAAAGGGGGGGAAAATGTGAATGGGAAGCAATTATGGCTGGAGGACAGCAAAAGAATAAAGGCTTTACGCTAATTGAACTGCTTATCTCCATTGTTCTTATTACTGTCGGGCTGGTAACGTTGATGGGGATAATGAGTTTTGGTATTTATGCTGACGTCAATCTTGAGTACAGGCTTACCGCTCTCAGTTTGGCTAACGAAAAGATGGAGGAGCTGAAAGATACTGCCTTTGGGAGTATAAGCGCCGGCACCGAAACCGGAGGCGCAATTGGCTTTGATTGGGTAGATACGCGTACAGTGAGTGTAGATGAACCCTATGGTCCGGATCTCCTTAAAGATGTAACAGTAACCGTGCAGTGGACAAAAAAAGGCAGTACACAATCGGTGGCGGTAGAAACGTATGTTAGTAATTATTGAAGCTCGGATTTTAGAATTAAGCATAATAATGAATAAGAAAAAATAGTGAAAACACGAAATACAAATTACGAATCACGAATTACGAAACATGGATTTACTCTGTTAGAGTTACTAATTGTACTTATGCCTCTTTCAGCGTTAATAGGTGTGAGTGCGTATTTGTTTACAGTGAGCTTGTGTGCCTGGGGTACCGGAGGTCTGCGTACGGAGATTCGCGAGGATATCAGTTACGCTATGGAGAAAACGGTTAGAGACTTGAAAGAAATGGCCCTGGGCAGTCTTCGTCAGTACGACTCAGGTAGTGGTGATATTGCTCACACCATTCAATATGACGATTTGTCGAACAACACATATGTCTTGTACCTCTATAACGCCGCTGATGGAACTTTGGATTCTACTTATAGCCAAAGCCTTTACGATTTACGCAAAGCCGATATAGATGGAGGAGATGTCCCTGCCTCCGGGGATGGAGCGTTGATTTTACGGGATTTAGTCTCTCCTGATGCTGCGGCGCCGGCAACGGCTTTAACTATAAATACCAATCAGATTACTCTCAACTTTGTGGTGCACAGAAGTGACGAAATAGTAATATTTAGAACGAAGGTCAGACCGAGAAACTTATGAAAATTTTTCGAAATAAATACAAATTAAGAGTAACTTATGGTAACAAAGGGGCGGCTTTACTGTTCATCTTGATGGTAATGATTGTCCTAACGTCGGTGGTCGCGGCATATCTTGGTTTTGTTCAAACGGGCACAAAAAGTACAGGGGCGCAAATAATAGAAAACCAGGCCTTTTACTTGGCCGATGCAGGGATTCATTATGGCATATATAGCCTGAAACAGGATTCCAACTGGCCTGGTACGACTTCCGCCGTATCTTTAGGTGAGGGAAGCTTCTCTGTTAGTGTAAGTGATTTAGGGAGCGATTACCGGTTAACGTCTATCGGAACCGTAGATGGTCAATCCCGCACTTTACAGCAGGATGTAAACTCAACAGTAATACCCATGACCAATACCTGGCAGGAGCTTTAGAATGGCCAAAATCCTATTTCGAATATCCAAATTTC
>CAYNDE010000089.1:4524-7026 GCA_964395535.1 uncultured Pirellulales bacterium | reverse complement strand
TTGTTTGTCGTTATGATTTTTTTAGTATGGTTGTATCAGTTTGTTTATGAATCGCATTTCAGGCGATTTCTTAAATTTTCAGCCGTGAGGATTTGCGGTTTTGTTTTTATGATTCTTTATTTGATTATTTTCGTATCCTCGGCAGGGGAGTCTTTTATTTACTTCGAATTTTGATGAGTGAGCTTTGTAATCGAGGGAATGAATATGCCAAGAGATGATATTACACGAGATAGAAATGGAGGCGGCGGGGGGATTGTTTTTTCATCCAATGAGATGCGACTTAATTTTCGAGAATGGCTGATTGCACTTTGTATTTTGGTGGTGCTGATATATCTATTGGGCTTTACCTGGATCGAGATTGAGAAATTCGAGGCGGGCGAGGATTACCGAATGCCTTATAAGCTGAATGAGGACTATTGGTTTTTTCAGTTGTATTGTGAGACAGCATGTGCAGAGGGAAAGGGCCTTGTTATCGGTGACTCGGTTGTGTGGGGTCAGTATGTTGAGAAGGGACAAACGCTTTCGCATTATCTAAATGAGCTTTCAAATGAAGAGCGATTTGTGAATATGGGGTTGGACGGGCTTCATCCTGTTGCAATGTTCGGCTTGCTGAAATACTACGGCGGTGACATTCGCCGAAGTGATGTTCTGATTCATTTAAATCCATTGTGGTTGAGTTCGAGCAGGTATGATTTGCGAAGTGAAAAAGAGTTCAGCTTTAATCATCCGAGACTTGTGCCGCAGCTTGTCCCTGCGATAGCAGGCTATAAGGCGGGCCTATCTTCGAGAATAGGTGTAATTGTCGAACGTAATCTGGCTTTTTTGGGCTGGGTAAAACATATTAACCTTGTGTGTTTTACAGATGACGAGCGAGGTGTGACTGATTTCTGCAGTTGGGTGATGGAGCATCCATACGAAAATCCTTTCGTTGGTATTGCAGGCAAGCTTAAGAGGTTTTCTGAGAATAGTCAGGTTCGTAAAGGACAAGCAAGCGCAAAGGTTGAGAGAAAATATGATTTGCCGTGGGTCGATTTGGACAAGTCCTTTCAATGGCGTTATTTCAAGAAGACAATCGAACTTTTACGACAAAAAGGCAATCGTGTTTTTGTTGTGGTTGGTCCTTTTAATGAGCATATTCTTGAGGAGTGTAGCCTCACCAGATATAACGAGATTAAAAGGGATATGGGAACCTGGCTGGTCGAAAACGGAGTTGATTATTACATTGCTTTGGCTTTGTCTGAGGGATATTATGCGGACGCAAGCCATCCTGTTGAGCAGGGATACGCTTTGTTAGCGGAGCAAATTTTAGAAAACGACTTTTGGAGCCCTTCTGAGGGTAATTAGCAGCTTATTTTCATAAGCTGTTTAAAACGTTTTTATTTATTTTTCCGCACTGTCTGCAGGATTTATCAGACTCTTATTCTGTCTTTAGTTCCGACAAAAGGTGGGTTCCACTCTTTTTTAGTGTGGAAGTTTGTTATTAAGCTATACAAAAATATTGCCGAAAAAAACTTTAGTATATTAAGGTAAATCCTGTTGGGGGAAAAAAGAAATGAAAGGGGGACAAAACAACGTTATTTTTCTTGTGTATCGCACATATTTTTTGGTCCAGGCATTCCGGTCAGAAGAGCGGGGAAGAAAGGCCATAGAAGGGTGGGGATTGTTATGTAATTTTTGTAATTGCATGATTGGGAACTTAAAGGAATCCGATACATAAATGGACAATCTCAACGAGGAAATTAAAGAGCGCGCAGAGGCAGAGCAGCTGCTGAGGGAATCTGAGGGGAGGTACAGAAAGCTGTTCGAGGGGGCATTGGATGCAATTTTCGTAGCCGATGCCGAAACAGGTATATTGATTGACTGTAATCCTGCGGCGACAAGATTGATAGGCTGGGAAAAATCGGAACTGGTTGGAAAACATCAACGGTCTCTCCATCCGCAGGAGAAAATAAGAAAGGAATTTCGCGATACTTTTAAGAATCATCTCGAAGAGAAACAGAACCAGACGCTGGAGACGCAGGTTATTACCAAAACCGGTGAGATAAAAGATGTTGCAATCAAGGCAAGTTTACTGGAAATCAGGGGTAAAAAAGTATTACAGGGCATATTCAGAGATATCACCGAATACAAAAAAGCAGAAGAGGAATTAAAGAAATTACTCTCGCTTCATACTTCGACACTGGAAGCTACAGCAGACGGTATTCTTGTAGTTGATTTGAGCGGACGAGTTGTCAGCTATAATAAGCAGTTTCTGGAATTGTGGAAGATTCCCGACAGCCTCGCTAAAACAGGGGACGATGAGAAGTTGCTTTCACATGTACTGGACCAGTTAAAGGATGCGAAAGGATTTTTGGCTGAGGTCCACAGGCTCTACTCTCATCCTGAGGAGCAGTCGCTCGATTTGCTGCAGTTCAAGGACGGCCGAGTGTTTGAGAGGCTCTCCAAACCACAAAAGCTTGACGACAGGATTGTAGGTCGCGTATGGAGCTTCCGCGATATCAC
>CAYNDE010000089.1:0-4424 GCA_964395535.1 uncultured Pirellulales bacterium | reverse complement strand
CTAAATTTTCTCGTTCCGGAGATAGTTGACCTGATAGCGCCGCCTGAGAAGATATCGATTACGATTGAGGAGGAGTTACCTGAAATTATGTGCGAACGGACGCGGATTGCACAGGTTTTTCAGAATTTAATCGACAATGCCGTAAAGTATATGGATAAACCTGAAGGTGTTATAAAAATCGGCTGTTTGCAGGACGGTGACTTTCTGAAGTTCAGAGTAGCCGACAACGGCCCGGGCATTGAGGAGAAACATTTTGACAGGATTTTTAAGGTCTTCGAGACGCTGAATCGGCAGGATTATGTTGACAGTACCGGTATTGGTCTTACAGTCGCGAAGAAAGTCATTAATATTTATGGTGGTGATATCTGGGTCGAATCAGAGTTTGGCAAGGGTAGTACATTTTATTTTACACTTCCCCGGGATATGCAGGTGACTAAAGCTGCTGAAGTTGAAATGCCTGCTAATACCTGAAAGTGACATATACAATTCTGCCAGCCTTTTATTATCGGTAACTTTATCGGATTTTTTATTTTATCTTCAGTTCCGATAAAAGAGGGATTCAACTCTTTTGGGGGTGGTAGTTTGTTATTAAGTGACGTGGTTATATTGCCGAAAAGACTTTAGAATATTATTGTAGGGGGTTTTTTGAATGCATTAATTTGGGGGATAACCATGAAGATAAGAACATTTTTATTCATTGGGGTGTTTTTATTAAGCATTAATAGCATTTCAACACAGGCACAAGAAACTAAGGAAGTTGACCAGATTAAGGGTGTAAACAGCATACCAGTAATAAAGACCAAGTTTTATGATTTTGACGTGTTAGACATTGGCCGCGGATTGAAAGGGAAAATAGATTTTGAGTTGAGCAGCACGTTCGTAAGCAAACATATTTGGCATGGTTTGGATTTATTTGATGATCATGGAGCCTTTTTACCTGTTGGAACTATAATTTTTGGTGATTCGGGATTCACCGCAAAGATTATAGATGTCTACCCAATGTCAAGTGGTTTTGAGAAATCAGTTGAACGGCATTATGCAGGTTTCTACACGGGCACCTTGTTGCAGGATACTCCTTGGGCAACTAACTTTACCACAAGTTATTACTATAACGGCAAGCCCAAAACCGCAAACAAAAAGGGAGATACTCAAGAAATTGGAATTACCTTTTTTTGGCCAAAGCTAATTGCTGCAGGCAACGGTTATATTACACCAAGTTATTACTTTGACTACATATGGGCAAGCAAGAGCAACTCCGATATGAGAAACTGTGAGGGTTTTATTCATGTATTTGGTATCGCATATGATTTTGAGATACCTGATTTCTTGATGACCGGCAAAAAACAGAACTTTAGATTATTTGGAGACCTGACTTACAATGATGGTTTTGTGGGTTCTACTATAGAACATGATTGGTCTCATGCTGTCATCGGCATAAGCACAAACTTCACAAAAGGTAATTGGACGATAACGCCATCATTGAGTTTTCAAAAATCGATGGAAGACTCGGTTAACACCGAGGATGAATTTTGGTCTAGTATAAGTGTAACTTACAGATTCTAAAAATAGAAACACAAAAAATATTAATCCATGGGGGATAAGACTGGAAACGAGTTTCATAAAGTTATTCCAGAGCACCCTCGAAGAAAGGAGCAGATTATCATGTTAAGAAAAATAAGTTTATTGGTCACCTTGAATGTATTGATGGCATTGGCGGTCAGCAGTTCTGTCTTTGCAGGAGACAACAAAAAGCTAACCGTTGTGGCGGTTGTCCATGTGAAACCAGGGTTTGAGAAGCAGGTAGAACAAGAGCTCCTCAAACTGGTACCCCTGACACGTAAAGAGCAGGGATGTCTCCAATACGACATGCATGTGAATATTGATTTGGATACCTTAAAAGTAAATCCTAAGATGTACCTGTTTTACGAAAACTGGCGAAGCAGAGAGGATTGGAACATCCATATGAAGATGTCTTACCTTAAGAAATGGTTTGATATGGCCCCGGAAATGACTGAAAAAATAGAACTTACCATTTGGGAAATGAAAGAAGTTAATACCAATCCCACATTCCGAGGCGTTATCCCTGATCCGAGTAAACAATTCTCACTTATGGCCCAACTTTCTATCAAACCCGAATTTGTTGATGCAGCTCATAAAGAAATGATCAGTTTGATACCGCTCACTCACTTGGAGTCAGGTTGCATCAACTATGATATGCATGTGAATCTTGATATGGACACGATGACCCCAAAACCGACAAAGGTCCTTTTTTATGAAAATTGGTACGACTACAAGATATGGAAAACGGAACATATGAAAGCGGATTACCTAGTGAAGTGGTTTGATAAGGCTCCCCAAATGACTGATAAGATCGATCTTACCGGCTGGCAACTGATACATTTTAGCGAAGCATATAAACCTGTTCAATGGGACCCTCTGATGGAGCCCTCTAAATGAACGATCGGTTATTAAGGGGACCGAAATTAAGTATTTGTAAGATAAGGTTTAAGGGGAGAGGCGATATTTGAACATTACCCTCGCCCTTTTGATAATATTGAAGTTTCGTTGTCTTATTAACTTCTATGTATGAGGGATTTATTATGGCTCTGCAAAGAAAGAGGATTTTGTACTACCCGAAATTGACGGGACGGCTATTGACTTTTATTGCCGCGATTCTTGTCGTGAATCCCACCGAATCATCGGCCGGGCAACAGGCGGAACGGGCAATCGCTGGGGTTAAAGAACTTGTGAGAACAGGAAAAGTGGCAGAGGGTACCCCTGTTAAAATTTTAGTTAAAAAGGGAAATATTAATAATTTTTGGGGGAACGATTTTGAACTCAAAATCGAATGGGAGCAACAAACTGGAACATTGATTGAAGCCAAAATTATGCCACAACGGGCATTGTTAGAGTGTCTTGAGGAAGGTACAGATGTAGATATTATGGTTGCTCGGCAGCGCGAATATCCTGATTTGTACGTAGGCAATTATATCGCGGACCTCACTGCCTTTGTTCAGAAATATGACCTTGTCTTTGATGACAACCGAGTTGACGGATATATATTACCGAAGATTCAAACCGAATTTAACGAAAAGATAGTGGCCATTCCTGCTGACGGGGATATAATCGTTTTATATCTAAGAAAAGATCTCATGGATGACGCAGGGCATAAAGATGCGTTTAAAAAGAAATACGGCCGCGAGCTTAATATTCCTCAAACGTGGGAGGAATACCAAACTCTGGTGGAATTTTTTCATAACCACAGAGATGGATTTTATGGTTCGTGCGAACAGAGAGATCCTTTAACGGGATGGATGTTTTGGATGCCACGTTATGTATGCCAAGCAAACCCCAATCAATATCTGTTTGATGAAAATATGCATCCCCTTATTGATTCTCCCGCGGGTATTGTTGCCACGGAAAGCTATCTGGCAACCATACCTTTTTCACCTCCCGACGTATTAGAAAAAGGTAACGATTATAATTATACCATGCCTTTTTTTAAAAGGGGTGATGGGTTTTCATGTATCATAACGTTGGCCGCAGCAAAGATATTTAATCTGGAGTCCTCGGAAATTAAAGGTAAATTTATATGCGTTTCAGTTCCGGGGGCAAAAGTCGGCAACACAATAATCAAAAGACCAAGCTTTATATACGGAAACAATCTGGTAATTGCGAATACAAGCAAGCATAAGGAATTAGCATTTCTATTTGCGATGTGGCTGTCTGATCCGGATATATCCTGCCGCAGTATTCTGGTGACGAATGGAATAGCTGATCCATATCGTATGAATCATTTGACAGATGAACACTTACGGTCCATTTATACTAAGCAAGCGCTCGACAACTTGGCACAACAGATCCCCATTGTCATACCGGCAGGAACAGGATTGCCGGGAGATACCGAATATATTCGAGCGCTTGACGAAAATCTATTATTGGCAGCCAGGGGAAACTTGACAGCTAAAGAAGCAATGGAACAGACAGCCCGTGAATGGGAAATAATAACGGAGAAATATGGAAGAGATAAGCAAATTCAATACTGGCGGTCATTTATAAAGAAATTTCCACAAAAGTCCCTTCCAGCATCTCCTGATAATTAACAAGAGTATATTGAAAATAGATGTTTTATCATGAGTAAAACAACAAAGAAAATCAAAATAAGATTTGTTTATAAGCTTTTAATAGGATTTGGATCGCTCTGTATTATTATAGGGATCATCTCGATCTTTGGGAATAAAACCATTAACGATTCTGAGTTACTGCATACCGTAATCAACAAGCAGATACAAGCATTAACAAAAATTAACCAACTTCATTATCGCGCCAATCAAATTCGGCTTATAGAAGTAGAACTTTTTGAAAACAGTGATTACTACACGGTTACCGGAGAAATCGACAACTTGAGTAACCTCGCAGAGTTG
>CAYNDE010000088.1:0-7171 GCA_964395535.1 uncultured Pirellulales bacterium | reverse complement strand
GGCGGGGGGTGTATTCGGTTATTCTGAACGAGTTTGCAATGATTTTTCTGGCATCGGTGATACAATCGATATGGCCTTTAGAGACGGCCTGCATAATAACATTGCCGATAACCGTGGCCTCAACGGGGCCGGCAATTACCTTTTTGCCCGTTGCATCGGCGGTGAGCTGATTTAATAACCTATTCTTCGAGCCGCCACCAACAAGGTGTAAACAATCAATTTCTTTATCAAGCAGTTCTTCAAGCATCTGTAAAGCCTGCCTGTAACGGACAGCCAGGCTTTCAAGGAGCACCCTTACCATCTGTCCGGTATCTTCAATCGTTTGCTGTTTGGTTGATTTTAAGAATTGGTTGATTTTTTCAGGCATATTGCCGGGTGATAAAAAGTCTTTGTATTCGGTATCAATCAATGCAGTAAAAGGCTCTGCCTTCGCAGCCATCTCTGTAAGCTCGGCGTAATCATAATCCGAACCGTCCTTTGACCATTGACTTCTGCACTGCTGGACAAACCAGAGACCCATTATATTTTTTAACAGCCTGATTGAGCCTTCGACGCCGCCCTCATTAGTAAATTCCATCTGAAAAGAATTATCATTAATAACAGGCCTGGTAATTTCGGCGCCCAATAAAGACCAGGTCCCGCTGGAAAGATAAGCCCAGTTTTGTCCCTGAGCGGCAGGTATAGCAGCAACTGCAGAAGCAGTATCGTGAGAGCCGACGACGATTACCGGTATCTGATTGCAATCGAGCTGGTCTGCTATTTCTTTCTTCAGGGCGCCGATATTTGTGCCCGGCTGAACAATCTCAGGAAGGAGAACCGCAGGCAAATCGAGTGCCTGCATGAGCTTTTGCGACCATTGGCCTGTTTTCATATCCATCATTTGTGAGGTGCTGGCGATGGTATATTCGGCACCGACTGCACCGGTCAAAAAATAAACAAACAAATCAGGCATAAACAAAAGCTTCGAGGCCTTCGATAAGACGTCGGGCTTCTGCCATTTGTATGCAAGAAGCTGATAGAGCGAGTTGAACGGTAAAAACTGGATACCAGTATTGAAATAAATGTCCTTTTTGGGGACAATCTGACAGGCCTTTTCAAGGACGCCTTGGTTTCGTTTGTCACGATAATGGTAGGGATTTTCAATGAGAGTACCCTTTTCGTCAATCAGGCCGAAATCGACGCCCCAGGTGTCAATTCCGATACTTTCAATGTCGTTTGTTATGGCAAAGGCCTTTTTGATACCTGTTTTAATTTCAGAGAGTATTTTTTGAAAATCCCAGCGTAGAGAATTTTGCTGCTCTAAGGGTGAGTTAGCGAAGCGATGGACCTGCTGCAAAGAAAGCTTTCCATCGCCAAGAGAAGCCAACATTACCCGGCCGCTCTCTGCACCGATGTCCACAGCAATAAAATTCGGCACATCACCCATTTTTTCACTACCTGATTTTACTTACAAAACTGTAATTAC
Organism: uncultured Pirellulales bacterium; assembly: GCA_964395535.1. Classification (GTDB taxonomy): domain Bacteria; phylum Planctomycetota; class Phycisphaerae; order Sedimentisphaerales; family Anaerobacaceae; genus CAYLMG01. The sequence continues at coordinate 5,706 of CAYNDE010000088.1, read as the reverse complement.
CTGAGTCGACCATATAAACCGCTGCATTGTCCTCGATACGCAAAAATTTGACATATTTTGTATCATCGACCTTCAGGCCATCTATCAATATAGACTCAACATCTATTGTTGGCACATAAACGAAGGCTGTCGTATTAGCAGGTATAGTGACATTTAACACAAAAGTATCTGCGTCAATTTTCCAGCCAGTTGCGATTCTGCCGTGGATAGAAACAAAACTTGTTTTTGCATATTCAAGATTGCCGCCGATTTTCGGCTGGATGATAATTTCCTTAAAGCCAGCACTTTTATTTTTAATACCGCCAATATTTTCGAACATCCACTGACCGACAGCACCAAAGGCATAGTGTGCAAAGGAATTCATTGACGGGTCAGCAAAACCTTTATCAGGCGTCCAGCCATTCCATCGCTCCCATATACTCGTTGCACCATTTTTGATTGAAAAGCCCCACGAGGGAAATGTATCGTTAAGAAGCAATCTATAAGCTAAATCGTCTCTTTTTATCTTCGAAAGCACAAGCATTAAATCTTTTGTTCCGACGAAACCGGTCGAAAGATGCCAGTTTCGTTGTTTTATCTTTTCGATAAGATGCTCGGCAGCCAGCTTTTGCTTTTGTTCGTCAAGCAAATCATAAGCTATTGCCAGCACATAAGCGGTTTGACTATCACCTTTAATCTTTCCGTCATCCGATACGTATGCCTTATTAAAAGAAGCTTTTATTTTTCCAAAAAGCTCATTGTAGTATTTTGCATCTTCGGTTTTTGCGAGAACTTCGGCAGCTCCGGCGGTTAACTTCGTACTGCAGCCGAAATAAGCCATATAAATGACATCGCGCGGAGTATCATCATTGATATTCAGCCAGTCACCGTAACAATGGAAACGGGCCGGCGGCAGCAAGTCGGATGTGCAGCGATTTTCACAAAAATCTACGAAACGCTTCATCGATTCATAATTTTTCTCGAGAATCTGTTTATCTGCATATACGTAATAAATCGTCCAGGGACAAATCACTCCTGCATCAGCCCAGGCGGGTCCGCCGTCATCAGGTGCGACTTTCAACGGCGCCACACTTGGGAACTGGCCATCAGCTCTCTGTGTATCTCTAAGGTCTGTCAGCCACTTGGTAAAAAAGGTCTGTACATCCATATTCATACAGGCGGTTCTTATGAAAACCTGAGCGTCGCCGGTCCAGCCGAGCCGTTCGTCACGCTGGGGACAATCGGTTGGTATATCGATGAAATTGGCTCTCTGCGTCCAAACGATGTTGCTGTAAAGCTGATTAACCATCTCGCTGGAACACTCAAATGAGCCTGCTACAGGCGTATTACTGCTTAATGCGATACCGGTGACAGTATCTTCAGCAGGCTTATAATCAATGCCGGTCAATTCAACATATTGAAATCCATGAAACGTAAAGTACGGCTGCCATATTTCAATACCTTGTCCTTTGCAAATATAGGTATCGGTTGCCGCTGCACTTCGCAGGTTTGTCGTATATATGGTTCCATCGGGATTAAGCCGCTCAGCGTGCCGCAGTATTATTCGTTGTCCCTTATCGGCCTTCAGCTTTAACCTAACAACTCCGGCAAAATTCTGTCCCATATCGAAAACGAAATGGCCGGTCACCGGCTCGGTAATTTTTACAGGCTTCAATTCCGCGAATGCCACAACCGGCTCGGTGACAGCAGGCTCAACCTGTGGGTTTAATTCGCTGCCAAGCTCAACAGCAGACCAGCTCGAATCGTCGAACCCGGGCTTATTCCAGCCCATCATTTCCAAGCGGGCATCGTAAGTTTCACCCATCAGGAAATCTGCCTGCAGGATAGGGCCAAGTGAAGCTTTCCAGCTCTTATCTGATATAATGGTTTCTTTAGTACCGTCAGAATACTCGACACAAAGCTGAGCGAGGAGACGCAGTTTCTCGCCATAATGATTGCGTTTACCCCCGAAACCGACATAGCCTGCATACCAGCCGTCGGCTAACATTGCAGCTATTGCATTTTCCCCTTTTTGCAACAGGCTGGTGACATCATAAGTTCTGTAATAGATGCGTTTGTTATAATCCGTCCAGCCTGGACTAAAATAATCATTTCCAACCCTACGGCCGTTGATATGTACCTGATAAAGTCCAAAGGCTGTCGCATAAAGATAGGCCTTTTTTATCTTTTTTTCTGCGACAAATTCCTTCCTCAGATACTTTGCCGGCGGCAAGAAAAGACGATTAAAATTCACTTCGCCCCAGGGCTGACAGCCATAAGTGCCGATTTCTAAAGCACTTATCCAGCTGCTGTCATTAAAATCGGTTTTGTTCCATCCCTGTTCGGCCTTGTTGGTACAAAGCCATTGTTTGTCTGTGACAAAGCTGATTTTTTCGCCGTTAGTTAATTCGGCCTGTACAGCGACAATGAGACCGGCAGGATTAGGACTTTGTCCCTCATTAGTTGCTGATACAGCTATAACATTTTTGCCTTCCTGCGCGAGGTCGGTAATGACAATTTTGTTAATTGTATTCCAACTTCTGCCGGAGCCTGCGGGTCGGCCGTTTATAAAAAGCCGGTAACCGTCGTCGGCAGCTATAAAACAGTCGACACTTTTGATGTCAGCTTTATCAGGCAATTCAAAACCAAAGCGGAAGAATCGCTGCTGCGGTGCAATTCTATCAGGTGATTCAAAGTCAGGGTACCATATCCATCGCGACTTTTCCAGCTCAACGATTTTATCATCCGGTTTTTCAGGTTTGTCAAAACCTATCCATTTTGCCTGCCAGTCGTTCTTTTCCAGCAGCCCCATTGTCCAAATTGCAGTTTCACTCCAATCTGAAGGCCTGCCATTCTTGTCCCAAACTCTCACTTTCCAGAAACATTCCATACCGGATTTAAGCTGCTTGCCGTTATAAACAATGCAGCTTGTCCGGCCACCAGCGAGCATTGTGCTGTTCCATAAATCCGCCTTATTTTCTTTAAGTTTTTGGCGGCTGGATGCGACGAGAATCTGATAGGCAGTTTGTCTTTGTCCCCGCTGGTTTGAGGCTACAACCCAGCTTAATCTCGGTTTTGTCTGACCGATACCCAGCGGATTTAGCCGGTATTCACATCGAGGATTTAATACCTTAAGCTGTCCTTTCGACGAGAGAAGGTTATTGTCTTTTATTAGGCGGGAACAAGCGGTTGTAACTACAAACATTAGACAACAAACTAAAATTATTGTTTTGAATTGTGTAAAATTTTTCATTCTATTTAAAATACCAACAATCAACCATCCGAATTTTTTCTCCACATCCATATCCCTGCAACAATAAACCATATTATCGTTAAAGCCCATAATCCGGTCTTCACAGATTCCAATGTTACGGTGCCTGTTAAAAATAATACCGGCAGCAAGACAACGATTACCAAAATAATTATTCCCGATATCTGTGATAAAGCCTTCATCCAGTTTTTCTCGTAAACATAGCTTTGATAAAATGCGCTGAGCAAGATATATAAAACAGCCGTAAAGAACCAGCCGGGAAGTGAAACGAAATAAATCTGGACTTTGCCGCTTCGCCACAACCAGATGCATATGGAAAAGATGACGAACCAGGCCAAACCTGCCGCCCAGTTGAAACTCTTTTTACTGAATTCCGCGTAATTACTCTTAAGTCCCAATTTTTTAATCAGCCAGAAATCGACAAAAACAACCGCTCCCATAGGCATCAGGAGCAATCCATAAAGAAGAACAAAGTCCAAAAGCTTCATAGCGATTGCAGGAAACATCCCAGCTATTGTAGCTATACCTCCGGTAATCAGTGTCACGGTAAAACGGGACCTTTTCGGCACAACAGCCTGAAAGGCAAGGCCTGCTCTGTAAATTGTCGGATTTGCCGTAGTCCAGCCTGCGATTATCACGCAAATAAGCCCTGCAAGACCGGCTGCCCTATAGGCAAGCGGCCCGGGCAAAACATCGGTATCTGCGGGATTGAGATGCAATTGATAAGCATACAAAATCGATGCAGACAGCCAGGCCATAAAATGACCGACATACATCCCTGCTGCGGACGCTATTGCGTACCAGCTCTTTTTTGCATACCGGAATACCGATAAGTCACTCATACCTATATGCATCGCCATATTGCAGAACCATGCAAAGAAAGCGATATGCCAGAAAGTCAGCTTTATCTTACCGGGCAGCGGGTCACCCCCCTTCCATATATGCGTCTGTGCCAGCGACCACAAATCACCCAGGGATTTGATTTGCACACCGGTGGAATCGATAAACTGCTTCAGGCCTATAAAACCGAACGCGAGGAACACAAGAACCATCCAGGGGGCTGCAACATTGGCAAACCTGGCAACGGTTTTATAACCATAAGCAGCAACAATCGCAATAAGGCCGCCAACAACGAGTACAGCCAAAACCCAGCCTATGCTGTTCGGGTACAAGTCGTTCAGGCCCGGCATCTTAAACTTAAACCAGACTCCCACCGCCGTTGCCGAGACCGTAACCATAGCACCGGCTAAAAAACAGAACATAACACCATTAGCAAGATTGTAAATGGTCACCAGCTTTCGCCCGCATATCTTTTCGAGCTGATAGTACAAAGTCAATCTTGCTCTTGTTGCTATTGGTGCGCACATAAACATCCAGCTTAGAACGGCGAGAGCATTGCCGACAATCAGGCCGACCACAACGTCAAACGCACCGACTCCTCCAGCGATAAATAAAGGGCCAATCATCAGTTCCGTACCGGCGCAGTGCTCGCCCGCGTACATCCCTATAAAGCTTTTGAATCCGAGCAGCTTGTTTTCAGGTACGGGCGTTCGTTCGAATTCATTAACTGTTTGTTCCGTTTGCCCATTTTCCTGTGTGTCCATACAATATTTCCTAAAATTTCAACATTGATTTTATTTTTTCTTTCAATGCCTTTTTGAAAGTACATCTTTTTCATAAGCCTGCACTTTGCTTATCCAGTCAAGCCCAGGCGGCACATTTTTCGAGAGGCAATAATAATCCCAGACAGCGGCGAAAGGAAAGGTTTTCAGCTCTTCGAGCAGAGCGAGTCTTTTTGTATAGTCGCCTTCGAGCTCGATTTTTTTTAATTCATCTACCGGCTCAAGGAGAGCGAAAAGCAGTGCTTTTAGCATCGAGCGTGTTCCGATGGTCCAGGCGGCAACGCGGTTAATACTTGCATCAAAGAAATCAAGTCCGATATGGACACGGCTGGTAAAATTGTTTCTTATTATCTGCTGGGCAATCGCGGCAAGCTCGTCATTAAGTATAACCACATGGTCACTGTCCCAGCGGACAGGCCTGCTTACGTGCAGTAGAATCTCGTCAAGAAAATTCAGAACCGAAGATATCTTATCTGAGATAACTTCCGTGGGGTGATAGTGGCCGGCATCAAGGCAGAGCAGTTTTTTTCTGCTGACGGCATAAGCCAGGTAAAACTCGTGAGAGCCTACGACGTAACTTTCCGAGCCGATGCCGAACAGCTTCGATTCCAAGCTATCCTTTACCAAAGAGGTGTCGAGCTTTTCAGTAAAAATAATATCAAGCGAATCCATCAATCTTTTGCGTGGAGAAAATCTGTCAATGGGGATATCCTTAAAGCCGTCCGGAATCCAGACATTCATAATACAGGGACTTTTTAACTGCCTGCCAATCTCGCGTGATATTTTTCTGCAGGCTATCCCGTGCTCAATCCAGAAATCTCTTATTGCCTTGTC
>CAYNDE010000087.1:0-7202 GCA_964395535.1 uncultured Pirellulales bacterium | reverse complement strand
ATAAGAATGACGCTAACCAATGACGGCAGTCTCGGCATCGGGACGACGTCGCCGGATTACAAACTTGAAGTTAATGGTTCAATGGGGACCTCGGCAGATGCAACAGGCAAATTACGTGTAGGAAGGTATAGTGCCGGCAGTCCAAACTCATATATAAGCGCTTCCGGGGGCGCAGACCAGATGCGCTTACAGATAGGCGACTCCACAAAAATGGTCATAGCCAGCAGCGGCAACGTCGGCATCGGGACAGAAAGTCCGGCGGAGAAACTCACAGTTCGCGGTGGCAATCTCCTTATTGAGCGCTCAGACGGCACAGACATTGTAGAGCTTGGCGAAGGACTTGACTACGCCGAGGGCTTTGACGTTTCTGACAAAAGCAGGATAACGTCAGGCTCGGTACTAATAATAGACTCGGAAAATCCGGGTAAACTGGCAATAAGTAATAAAGCCTACGACAACAGGGTTGCCGGGATCGTGGCTGGGGCGAAAGGTATGGGCTCCGGTGTACATCTCGGCTCAGAGCAATTTGACTATGACGTAGCGCTGGCAGGCCGGGTATACTGCAATGTGGATGCCACAGAAGCCGCTGTGCAGCCGGGCGATTTGCTGACGACTTCGGCTACAAGCGGATATGCTATGAAAGCTGCCGATTACAATCGCGCCCAGGGCGCAATTTTGGGAAAAGCTATGGAGAAATTGGAAAAAGGCAAAAAAGGACAGATATTAGTGCTGGTAACATTACAGTAAAAGGAGCACAAAATGAGAAAGAAAACTCTAATAATGACATTCATTATCGCAGGCATTCTTGTAACCGGCCTGTTTCGGTCTGGCCGGGCAGAGACGGTGCTCCAAACTGAGATGGTAACTGCAAGTAAGGATGCACTACTGGCAAAATATGAAAAAAGCGATATGGTATTCGAGAAGCTGCAAATCGAAAAAATTGTTTCTTACTTTCATCAAAGAAGGATTGGTGAGGCGATTGTAGAAAAAGACTTCATCCGGTATCAGTTTAACACAGAAACCGGTGAACTCATTGAGCAGAAGAAACAATGGCGAAGTGGTTTGCCCGAACAGCTAACAGAAGTAATTAGCCGGGAACAGGCAGAAGCTATGGCTGAAGGTGTTGTGCAATTTACCATGCTGTACTTTATATCACCGGAGTCTGATGTCTTTCCTATTGAACCGACACCTGACAATCCGTGCTGGGTAGTCCGTAGTATCGACGGCACAAAAGTGCTTGTGACCATTATTGATGCAATGACCGGCGAGAAACTGGGCTACGGCATTCCTCCGCCATATGAAGGCCTATCAATCAACGGACCCGACCACGACCCCGACTGCGCAGGCTGCATTTGGCCTGCATGGGCCGAAAACGCCCGCTACTGGTTTGATGATAAGATGGGTTATAGTACGCAGAAGTTATGCAACGCCACCCAGGCCCAGATCCAGAGCCATGTGCAGTCCAACTCCACCGCTATGTTTTATGAGCTGGACCACGGGGGCTCCACATCGTTTAAGAACACCTGCGATGATAATACCTATGCCTCGGAAATTGAGACCTGGATTACCAATTACGCCAGTATGCCCTTTGCCTTTATCGGCAGTTGTGAAGGACTGTGCGACACGAGTGACAATACCTTCTCTTATGAGTTTCGCAAAGGCTCAAACGTAGATGCCGTAACGGTCGGTTATTGTAACATGTCGGCTGACAAATGCAGCACGTGCTGGGGTTACTCCATAAGCTGGCAAACGGCGCTGTTCGACTATATGGACCAGGGCTATACCGCCCAGCAGGCTTTTAACCATGCCATGACCTCGTATCCGACCTGCGCCGGCACAAATAACTGCATGCGCATCGCCGGCGATACCTCTATGTACTTTAGCCCTACCAAGGTAATCCGTGCCCGGTGCGGTTCGTATTCCGGTACCTGGACATATAACAGCAGCAGAGCAAATTACATCCAGTGTGACGTCACCGCTATCGGAGGCGGGCTTACAATAAATCCCAACGTGGACCTGATATTCCTGAATAACTCCAAGATTACCGGCAGTTCAACGGTATCTGCTAACGGCTCGACCGGCCAGATACGCTTCGTCTCCGAAAATGACACCACCAAGGGAATGGAGTTTACAGGTCAGCTTCGATTACAGAACGGAGGACAGATAAAGATATATGAATAACGACTGAAATAGGAGATAATAATGAAGAAGATAAGAATAAAAGCAGGCACGCCTCATTTAGTTGTGTGGCTAATGCTGTTGTTGATATCGGCTGTCTCGATCGTTAGCGGCGAAAGTACCTACGTCCTGGATTGGTTTACAATTGACGGCGGCGGCGGTCAGAGCAGCGGCGGCGATTATGTTCTGACGGGGACAATTGGTCAGCCGGATGCAGGGTATCTCGGCGGTGGTAACTATGAGCTGCTCGGCGGCTTCTGGGTCGGCGGGCCTTTATGTATAGTTGAGTTTGAGGACTTCGCAAGGTTTGCTGTCTATTGGATGCAATCAGGTGCCGGCCTGCCCGCTGATTTGTATGAGGATGGCACGATTAATTATGACGACCTGTTGGAATTTGCTGACCTCTGGCTGTGTATCTGCCCGTACAACTGGCCGTTAAAGTAACTTCGTTTTTGACGTTGATGATTTTGCGCAATGACACAGCAGTAATATAACTGCCAAATGCAGTGTACCGAATATAGGCCAGGAAAAATACGTTTTATAATCCGGCTCTGTTATTCTCAGGCCGGCAATGCAGTACAGAACGATAATCATTAATACTGCGGCGGTAAGAGCCGCTGTCCCCGGGCGTGTCAGCTTTATAATTTTGCCGCTAAGCAAAAGTGTGCCTGCCAGCAGCATAGTCAGTGACGTTATAACCGGTGCAAGAACCGGTCCTGCCCAGGTAAGCGGGATGAGGAACAATATGTCCCAATCCAGCAGCGAGGCCGGCCAGTTAATCAAAACTTTAAGCCATAGGTAAAAGAAAATATCCCACACGGCAAAGATAATCAGAAAATATGCAAGGCGCTGACGCCAATTGCCGGCCATAAGCCACGATGCAGTAAGCATCAGAACAACCGTGGCAGCTTCCCTTCCGATTTCGTAAAGAACGTACCTTCCGGCACCCGGCATCTCAAGAAAGTTCGTTATCGGAAAAGTAAATCCGTTCGGATAGAAAATCGCCCGAAGATACACAACCACCACCGCTTCAATATAAGCAAAGGCAATCGCAAACAGAGCAAGGATTACAAACCTGCTGACAGGAATTTTACCGGTATTTCCCATAGAAACCTCTCGACTACAGTGCTAAGCCTTATTTCTAATAGAATAAAATATACTATCAAATCAATTTCAAAGGCACCACTTTAATTTGGTAAATCCGGGTTTATATATCATGCAGCGAAGATGTTTTGTTCGGTTAAAAAATTAATAGAGGCGCATATCTTCAAGGGGGGCTTTAAGCGGACTTATGAAATAGTAATTCTTACCCGTAAAAATCAGATTTTGATTGACAAACGCTGCGCTCATAATATATTGAGGATGTTATCTCCGTGGAGGCATAATTGATTTATGCACACTCATTAAAGCTTCTTACCGGAGAGCAAAGGCAATGAGGAGGTATACAAGACAGCGAGACACCGCGGGTGGGAATAGATATCCCTATTCAAATCACGGAAAAGCCTTTATTTTGAATCAAAAAAGGCAAATCCTTTCAAAGATTGGCGTTCTTTCTTTTATTCAAAAATTTAATTTTTAAAAATAGTTCCTTAAAAATAATGCTTTGTCAACTTTTTTTAGGGAGGACTAAAAATGTCGAAAGTAAATTTAAATATCTTTGTGACGGTCTGTATTTTCATAATGATGCTTACGGGGCATGCAACGGCAGTGACCCACTATGTCTCGCCAGGCCAGAGTATCCAGACGGCTATCGATAACGCCAATAATAGTGATGAAATCGAGGTTGCGCCGGGCACATATCCTGAAGCCATTAATTTCAATGGCAAGGCGGTTCGGCTGTACAGCAGCGGCGGGCCGGAGCTTACTACCATCGATGCCAATGGATTGAACTCAAGGGTCGTAACCTGCGACAGCGGTGAGAATGCTAATACTATTCTGGAAGGCTTTACAATCACCGGCGGCAACGCCGACTTTGGCGGCGGGATGTTTAACTACCAAAGCAACCCGACTGTTATCAACTGTATCTTCAGCGGCAATACTGCAACCATCAGCGGCGGTGCGATGCGCAACTATGCAAACAACTCTGCGGTGACAAACTGCACCTTCAACGGCAACACGGCAAGCAACAGCGGCGGCGGGATGTCCAACTATCAAGGAAGCAGTCCGACAGTGACAAGCTGTATCTTCAGCGGCAATACGGCAGACAACGGCTGCGGGATGTCCAACGTCCAAAGCAGACCGACAGTGACAGATTGTAACTTCAGCGGCAATACGGCAGCCATCAGAGGTGGTGGGATGTTCAACTACAACACCAGCAGTCCGACAGTAACCAACTGCACCTTCAGCGGATATACGGCAGACATATGCGGCGGGGGGATGTACAATAACACCAGCAGTCCGACAGTTATAAACTGTACCTTCAGCGGCAATACGGCGATTGAAGATGGCGGCGGGATGTATAATGAAAACGAAAGCAGACCTATGGTGACCAACTGTACATTCAACGGCAATACGGCAGTTGAACACGGCGGCGGGATGGCGAACAGCGCCAGCAGTCCGACAGTGACCAACTGCATCCTTTGGAGCAACACGCCGGGTGAAATCTACAATGCCTCCTGTACACCTACAGTTACATACAGCGACGTTCAGGGCGGCTGGCCGGGTGACGGTAATATCGATGCAGACCCCTGTTTTGTTGCTGCGGGTAATTTACGTCTGAAACCGGATTCGCCATGCATTGACGCAGGAGACACCACAGTGATGGTCGGCATTTCTCTGGATCTGGATGGTAATCCACGCGGATTGGATGACCCGAAAACACCCGACACGGCAATCAGTGTCGCAGGAGTGATAGTCGACATGGGAGCGTACGAGTTTCAACCATGCCCTATCGACGGCGACAACAACTGTGACGGCATGGTGGACTTCGAAGATTTGGCTATACTTTGCAATAACTGGCTTGCTGGCACCGAGCCGTAATCGTAAAAATGCACATTTTGCAAAGACGGTGAAAAACCTAACTGAACTTAATATTGTCTTTGTTTTCTCAAAATCACCGCACCTGAGCCGAGTAGTAAAAACGTAGTTGGTTTTTATTGTGGGGGATTACATACGCTGTATGGACTATGGCGAGCTTTCGCTTCTTTTAGGAAAATCGAAATTTTACTGTTGGATCGCGAATTCTGCGAAAAGCCGGACGAGATTAAATCGAAAATTCCTTTTTTCGCGTATTCATCTGGGCTTTCAGCCTTGCGATTATTGATGAGTGCATCTGTGATACCCGCGATTCAGATAAATCCAGTGTCAAGCCGATTTCCTTCATAGTCATCTCTTCATAGTAATAAAGTGTGACAATCAGCCTTTCTGCCCGCGTAAGACCCTTGGTCAGAAGGCTTCTCAAATCCCTTTTCTGGGCTTCTATTACGGGGTCCTGGCTCCTGTCGTCCTTGATAATATCTATTTCGCGGATATCCTTTTCGCCGTCCTCGTTATGATATTGGGTATCAAGGGAGACCAGACCGACCACGTTTGCATCTTTCTGCATACGGTCGAATTCACTCATATCGATATCTAATTCTTCGGCTACTTCCTCTTTAGAGGGTTTCCGGCCGAGATGTGCCTCCAGTGATTGAGTTGCTTTTGTAAGCTGGCTCGTCCTTGCACGAACCAATCTGGGCACCCAGTCCATCTTGCGAAGCTCATCGAGAATAGAGCCTCTTATTCGAGGTGTGCAGTACGTTTCAAATTTTACTCCTCTGTCGGGGTCGAAATCATTTATCGCGTCGCGCAGCCCGAAGTTGCCTGCGCTGATAAGGTCCTCGACGTCGACCTTGTTCGGCAGTTTGCTGTACAATCGCTCGGCTGTGTACTTGACTAAGTATCTGTATTTCTCAATTAAAAGATTGCGGTAACAATCGTCGTGTGTTTTGAGAAATTTTTCCCATACCTTCTCGATGTCGATTCCACTTTTAACAGCTTTTTCTTTGGTTTTCATTGAATTTCCTCCGTGATTTTTAAAATCCCGCTTTGCGGATTTCTAAGTCCGATAAATACGTATCTTTGTCTTATCATTTTCTTTATAATCGCAGCAGGCATAAAATAACCTTCCTTTGTTATTTATCGTTTTTCTGCCTCACAACTTTAGTACAACCTGAAGTTTCCTTAATAAAAGTTCCTCTGCGTTCTTTTCGGTTTTTTTGCCTGTCTAATCCTGACTCTAATCGCCTTTATCAAGGCTTCTTTTAATTACCGGTCAATTTATCGTTATTCTTAACTGCCTTTCTACGAAAGCGCCGTCTTTTATTTCCTCGCACCTAATCGCCGATTGAAATCATCTGTTGTTTATACTTGAGCAGCTCCGCCGCTAATCTTTGGTTAATTGAATTTTCCAGAAGCTTGTTTATTTGGAGCTCGAGGTATTCGGTTTTTCTCTCTTTGAAGAGTATTTCTGCCGTTTTGTCCTCGACGGCATCGGCCTTGAAGCTGCCGTCGATGCCGAATTTGATATTTTCAGTATCGCAAAGAACCAGGCGTTTGTTCCTTTTATGTTCCTCGATTGCAGCCCCGAGCAGCACTGAAAACTCGTTAACAGCCAGGTCTTTGGGAACGAAACCGGGTTTGTGAATGTTGTTTAAATTTTCGGTGAGGATTTTCTGGCGGGTATTTGTAAATTCGATAATTTTTACGAGAACTTCGCAGATATTATCGCTTATCACTTGTTTCAGTTCCATTTTTAATCCTTCCCTGGATTTTCCTGAACTCGACTTTTCCCGGCCTTTTAATTCTGCCCCCGTTTTGTGCCCTTCTGGGATTCTTCGTCTAAAATCCGTTTTATTTCAGTAAGGGTTTTCGTCCTTTTCAGTTCTGTAATTGTTGACAGCCTGTAAAAAACCGATTCATCATACAGTCGATGTCCCCCCTCGGTCCATTGGGCCTCGCGGATAAGCCCCATTATTGTGTAGTTATGAATAGTCTGCCGGGAAAACGGAGTGTACCGGACAAGCTCGCCGATTCGATAAAGTTTC
>CAYNDE010000086.1:0-7205 GCA_964395535.1 uncultured Pirellulales bacterium | reverse complement strand
ACACGAAAAGACACGAAGAAATAACTTTAAAAATAAAGAATTGCGGGTTTGTCGGGAAATGGTATAATTATTAGCCAAAAAGCAAGGAGTATGAATGGACGAGGTAAGGTCGGAAAAAGGAGAAGCGAATATGGATTTTCAAGAAGAAGCGATTGAGTTGTTGCGTAAAATAAGAGAACAACAAGAAGAGCACCATCAGGAGTGGAAAAGCGCAGTTGAAGAAGCAAAATTGGAGCAACAAAAAGCCCAAGAGGAGGTAAACAAGGTTGGCAGATCAGCATCTCGAAAGGTTTGGGTATATTTTTGTGCGGTGATTGTTATATTCTTAATTTTCAGTTTCGGTGAAAGAATGCTTTTTCGGATAAGTGATTTTTTGACGGGAAATAGATATGAGAAGCAATCTTTTCTACAACAAGGAAAACATTACGAAGCACAAAGCTGGATAGACAGGAATCAGAATATATCACCACTTGCCGGCAATCGGTTTAATACAAAAGAAGAATCAATGCAATTTATCGAAAAGCTTTATGAGGCAGGAGCTGAAGGTGTTTATGTGGTAAATGTTTATGAGGATGAAATGACTCTCAAAGACGAGGGAGGACCATATGCGGATAGTCTTGTCTTAATACTTCCCAATGAGAAGGAAAAAAGGAAGATGTTATTCAATATATATGCGCAAGAGAGTAAAAGAGAAGGATTTGATTCAGAGTCAGATTATGGTCAAAGGGAATTATTTTTTTGGTGGGATTGAGAAAAAGATCAACTGAAATGGTTAATTATTATGGTATTGTTTTAAATACAAGATGTAAGCGATGGTTTCTGTAAATGAGCTTAGAAATAAAATTTTTAGTGAAATTTCGACTTGCTTAATGAGTATCGGATTCACCAATGAAAAAGGGTACGCTTTTTACGCTCAATCTCAGGATGTAATACAAGTTATACAAATCAGCTTCTTAGACCGTAGGCATGCAAACTATTTTGGCACCAATACTGCAAGTTTTAGCTTAGAAATGGGAATATTTTTTTCCTTTATTAATACCTCTGGAGATATGTCTCAGTCTTACGTTAAGCAGATGATACTGCCTAAGATATATGAATGCCATATCAGGAGAAATCTGTCACGTGATATTAGCCAGAAGGCACCAAAAAAAGACCTTTCAAAGCCGGATAGAAAAAGGCGTGATATCTGGTGGGTTGAAAGGTCAGGTGCGAATATTAATGAGGTTATGGAAAGTGCTAACCGTGTAATTTTGAAGCGAGCCAAACGATGGCTTTCTCGATTTTCGGACATAAAATATGCTTACAGATATTTGAAGCGCGGCGCGTGGAAGGATCCTTGGCAAGGTGGCCCACATAATATTGGTGTAAAAGGTTGTCCTCTGAGGCAAAAACTAATGCTACATCTTGCCACAAAGCTAAAAGGAAAAATATAGTCGCCGTACCGGCGACTGCTAAACAATATAATCTGCGTTAATCCGCGAAATCCGTGGTTTATTAGTTCTTTTTTTTAATCCTGTTATCCTTTCGAAACTCTCAATCCGGCATCCAGATTTTTTTGGTCTTTACTACTTCCATACCGCCCGGCAGAATCAGAGGCGTCTTTGTCTTAGTAAAAAAAAAGATGCCCTTATAGCTCATCAGGTATTTATAGCTGGTGGAAAGGATACCGCCCTCGTTAAAGACGACAAGCCCGTTTTGTTGTTTTTGAATGAGCTGTTGGAAGACATCCGCTTCGACCTTGACGATTGCGCCGGAAGCCTTTATCGCATTTGCCATTACGTAATATGCCGCTGCCCCTCCCCCTATACCTCCTGTCACTGCTCCGTTTGGCATAATCTTTCCCCTTCAATTTTTAATTTTGTCTTTTGTATTCGCATATCCGATAGCATTATAAATTCACTGTTTCGATATTTCAAAGGATTTTACTTTTACACTAAGCCTCTGTTGAATGATTGCTGCTTGGAAATGCTTAAAAGAAAAGTATTTTTATTGGATACTGTTATCGCCGATGTATTCGGGGACGATATCTTTGATTTTTTGTACTATTTTGTTGTGGTCCTGGGTTTTTGCGATTTCGATAAGTTCATTTATGCCGGCCCGCAACGAGTCGCGCTCCATAACGATATTTTTCCAGATACTGATTTTCGGATGCCGTGTCAATTGCATATCTTCGCCTTTTATGGAAAGCTCTTCGAAGAGTTTTTCGCCCGGCCGGGGATGCGTATATACGATTTCAATATCTTCGCCTACGCGAAAGCCGCTGAGCGTTATAAGCTCGCGCGCCAAATCAGAGATTTTTACGGGTTCTCCCATATCGAGCACGAATATTTCACCGCCTTTACCCATTGTTGCAGCCTGGAGCACGAGCTGGCTGGCCTCTGGTATGGTCATAAAGTACCGCTTCATATCGGGATGGGTGACGGTCAACGGGCCGCCTTCGGCGATCTGCTTTTTGAAAATCGGAACGACCGAGCCGGTGGAATCAAGTACGTTGCCGAATCTTACTGTTACGAAATGGGTTTTGCTCGTTCTGTTGAGGTCCTGTGTGTACATTTCAGCGACCCTTTTTGATGAGCCCATAATGCTGGTTGGATTGACGGCTTTGTCGGTGCTTATCATAACAAAGTTGCTGCAGCCGAAATGGTCGGCTGCGTCGGCGACGGTTTTTGTGCCGATGACGTTATTTTTTATGGCTTCGCCGGGATTTAGCTCCATAAGCGGAACGTGTTTGTGTGCGGCTGCGTGGATAACGATTTGCGGCTTGTATTTTTTAAATATTTCTTCGACGCGTATTTTATCGGTGATGTCGCAGATAATGGATTTTATGGGGATGTAGGGAAATTTGGCGCTCAGCTCGCCTTCGATATTGAATAATGGATTTTCGGCCTGTTCGATGAGTAAGAGCAGCTTAGGCTTAAAGTTGCAGAGCTGGCGGCACATTTCCGAGCCGATTGAGCCGCCTGCGCCGGTTACAAGAATGACTTTGTCTTTGGCGAATGCTTCGATGAGGTCCAAATCAAGCTGGACGGCTTCTCGGCCGAGCAGGTCGTTAATATCGACGTCACGAATCTGTGAGACCCTGAATTTGCCTGATGCTATGTCTGTGATTGATGGTACGGTGCGGAATCGGACTTTAGCGCCTTCAAGCAGGCGGATGACATTCCTGATTTGCTGGTGTGATGCCGAGGGCATTGCAATGGCGATTTCTTCGATGCTGTTTTCTTCACAGATTTTGGGTAATTCTTCGACGGTTCCAAGCACAGGTATTCCGTGGATGTTAATGCCGCGTTTGAAAGGGTCGTCATCGACGAAGCCGACGACATCATATTGAGTTACGGGCATACGATGTATTTCCCTGAGCAGTGCCTCGCCTGCGTTTCCAGCACCGACAATCATAAACCTTTTCAGGCGGCCACTTTCGACGGCCCTGAATTCTTCGTAATATAACCTTATTATCATTCTCAGGCCGCCAAGCAGCAGGAAAGTGAAAAACATATCCATTATAAAGATGCTCTGACTTACTTCAGTGAGGTTTTCTATGCCGGGGTATTGGCGAAGCGGGGTGTAAAGAATTGAGAACCAAAGGACTACGATGATAAAAGTGCTGATAAGTGATGCTGCTGCTATTCCGATAAGGTCTGATATTCCGACATATCGCCACCAGCCTCGATATTGCTTTGAGAAGCCGAAAATTGGCAGCTTTACGATAATAAATAAGGCCAGCAATAGCGGATATTGCTTTACGAGCCAGTCGGCCTTGAACTGCATTTCGTTTACCATCAGGAAAGAAAGCATCAGGGCAAAGGCAAAAACAAAGATATGTGCGAGAATAATAAGCTGTCTTCGCAGCTTGAGTCTTATGGCCGGCGGGGGTGTAAGTGCCAATAATTTGTTGCTGTTTTTCTGTTTTTCGTCAGTTTCTGGCATAATTTCTTTTATCGTCGCAATCGCCTCTCCTGATTAGCCGCAAAAGTAATTATAACCAAAACTTAGAGAGTTTGTCAAGGGCGTTTTCAGTTAGCAGCAGTCTCGCATTATCGGGTGAAAAGTTCAGATAAAATGTTAGTACGGCCGCAAGAATCTTTGAGTGCGCAAATCAAAAGACACAGGTGGAAAGATACTCGATGCTGGATTCTCGATACAGAGAAATGAAGACGGATGACAGAAGGCGGAGGGCGGAAGACAGATGGCAGATAAGTTGTCCTTTTATTTTGCGTAAGAATTTGGTAATATCCTGAAATTACAATTTTACCTTGTTTTGTTAAGTTGATTTTAAGAAGTATTTTTCAGGAAAAACGGGGAAAAAACATGTTTGATAATATAGTTGATTTTTTTAAGACTGCGATAACAGAACAGGTTGTAAAAGACCCCTACTGGGCGATATTGGCGTTGGCTGGCCAGTTCATATTCGGGGGGCGATTTGTATATCAATGGATTGCGAGCGAATATAAGAAACGCTCTTATGTGCCGACAGCCTTCTGGTTTATATCTCTTGCGGGCAGCCTGATATTGCTTAGTTATTCTGTTCATATTAAAAATCCGGTATTTATGCTGGGTTTCTCTCTGAATACACTTATATATATTCGAAACATCCATCTTATTTACAAGCGGCCTGAAAAAGCCGTATGAATATCGGGGCTGAAAATGTGAATCAGCTTAGTATAAATAACTTCGGGAAGCAGGTAGAATGCAGGAAGAAATAAGTTATACAACAAAAACAAAGGCTATTATCATTTGCGGGGTGTTAGTTCTCGCGGCGGTGAATGCGTTTTGGATGCTATCAGCGAAGACGCTTGACAGTCATGAATGCTTTGTATCTGTTACAGCGAGGGAAATGGTTCAGGATGGTCACTGGCTTATACCGACCTGCAACGGCGAAGTAAGGCTTAATAAAACACCGCTGTCATATTGGCTTGTGGCCTGCGTCGCTAAAATAACCGGCAAAGTGGATGAATTCAGCGCAAGGCTTCCAAGCGTCATTTTTGGAATTTTATCTGTTGCAGCGATTTTATACTTTTTAAGCCGGTGGCTTTCTTTTCGAACAGCGGCAATTAGTGCATCGGTTTGGGCAACGACATTCGGCTATATCCGGTGTTCTCAAAATGCCAGGCCCGATATGGCGCTGACATTTTTTGTTATTTTATGTTTTTTGAGTTTTTATTCAGCGACAATTACTCAGGAACGTAAAGAGCAGATAGTTTATTTTCTTGTTTTCTGGATAAGTTTTGCACTTGGAATGCTTGCAAAAGGGCCTGCACCTCTGGCATACGTTTCTATTCCGATAGTTTGTCATATAGTATTCAGCAGGAACTGGAAGATGATACCGAAGATGCTGCCGTTGACAGGCATTATTATTTTTCTTGCTATTGTACTTCCCTGGCCGCTATTTGTTGCCAATAAACTTAACTGGGACCTGCTGCTTTGGAAGCATGAATATATTGACCGGTTAACCGGTGAATATGCACCGGGTAATTATCCTGTTTACTACTATTTTCTAATGATGTTTAAGTTTATAACGCCGTGGGTAGTTTTTTTGCCGATGTCATTGGCAGCTCCTTTTTACAGGGTGTGGGAAAAGAAAAGGGCTGTGATGATTTACCTTGCCTTTTGGTTTGTATGTAATTTTATTTTTCTTACGATTGATGCGGGTAAACGTCAGCACTATATAATGCCAATAATGCCGGCGGCGGCTATTCTAACCGGTATAATACTCGACGATATTGTTTTTGAGCGAAAGGCATATACGTTGAAGTTTGCACGTAATATTCTCCGATGCCATTTTTTGATTATAACTTCAGGTATTATGACAGCATCAATTTATATTTGTGTCAGACAAGGCGTTTTTTGCGGAGCTATGATTTTTCTTGCGATAATAACGATAGCGATGATTACGGCAGTTGCGGTATTATTTTCAAGAAGGAAACCAGCAGCGGCACTGTCTGTAATTTTTTCAGGTATAGTTATCTGGTCAATGGCATCAAAGGCGATTTTCGGCACGGTTTTGGATGAAAACAGATTTTCTCGTGATTTTGCAGAAAGAGCCGCTGAAATAGTGCCGCCGTCAGGAAGGCTTGTAGCATATAAACATCTTTCGAGCAGGTTCGTGCAATATTTCGGCAGAATAGTACCCGAAATAAGTGAGATATCACAAATAGAAAAAGATTACGAGCAGGGCGCCTGGGTTATTTGCGATTTCACCTACCTTGAAGAATTGTTGCAGGGAAGTCACTTTAGAGTGATATACTCGGATACATTAGAGCCGGGCGAAAACAAGGATGATATGGGCGGAGATATATTTCATAAAACGGCTGCTATCGTGGATGATTCAAACAGCAGTGATGTCAGGGAGGTGTTTTCTTTTCCAGAAAAAGAATAAAATTTTTTTCCTCTTCAGTTAATTTTCTGTCATCAATAATTTTTTTTATTATTTTGCAGGTCTGGTCGTAATTATATCCCTGACTTTTTTCGAGCCAGACCGCCACGAGCATAGCGACTCTTTTATCATCGCCGTAACCGTGCAGGAGAACCGGCAGATTGTTCTTATCCGCCATAACTTCAAGGAACTGTTGCTGAGTCTGCTCATCAGGAAAGTAGGTCTCCCTTTCGATAGGTAATTCAAAATAATTTACGGCGTTGTTTTTTGTCCAGACCAGCTCTTCATTTCGCCAGTTACGCTTGAAATGTTCTGTGCTTGGGCGGATATTTACTATCGTGGCGATATGATAATTATAAAGCAGCCTTGTATAATCCATTCCTCTGGGCTGTCCGCTTATATAGAGCACATCCTCTTTTATTATGCAGAAATCCGGGATATGAAAATGCCGGACTAAAAAAACGATGGATATGATAATCATTGAAATAACTATTAGAACATTAATGAATTTTTTTTTCTTTTTCATTTTGCCGGAACGTTTTCAATTTAATTTCTGTGAATTTTATGAACCGAGTATATTTTTTTGTTCGTAGATTCGAAATAGACCCTGCTTATCATTTCTCCTAACAGCCCAGTCGATATAAAGATAAATCCGACAAGAAAGAGCAATGCCGCCAGGCCGGCCATAGGGCCGTGAGCAACCATAATAGGTACGTTATAAACAAATCTGTCATAGAGGATGTAAGAGCTTAAAAGGAATGCGGCAACAAAGCAGAAAAGAGCCGCTTTTCCGAAAAAATGCAGAGGCCTGGTGACATATTCAAGCAGAAAT
>CAYNDE010000085.1:0-7211 GCA_964395535.1 uncultured Pirellulales bacterium | reverse complement strand
ATGAAGAGGTAGTAACTAAAACGGTTTCTCTGGAAGACTGGGACGAGCTGCCCGCTACAGAAGAGGAAATCAAGGATGCAAAGGCAGAAGGGATTCAATTCAATCCTGGCTGGGGACCAAAAGAAGTTAAAATTGAAGATGGCAGAATAAAAGGACTCTTATGTATAAAAGTTAAATCGGTATTTGACGAACAGGGTAAATTCAGCCCCACTTTCTACGAAGAAAACGAGATGTTATTAGAGGGGGATATGGTAATAGAGGCCATCGGTCAGGCCCCTGATTTTTCGTTCGTACCCAAAGAGCTGTTCGAAAAACTGGAGTTTACGCCGCGAAGAAAAGTAAAGGTTGACGAAAATGGAATGACCACAATCCCCAAAGTATTTGCCGGCGGCGACATAGTAAATCTGAATTTAGACGCCGTTACTGCCATTGCCGATGCCAAGACAGCAGCAGAGGGAATCCATAAAATGCTCTCTGGAAAATAAAAAGTATTCTGCCTTAAGCTGCTGGCGATGCCAAGTGATTCTTTCAGAAAAGCCATAAGTAAGAAAAGCAAGCTTACCAGCTGCATCCAACAGTGCCAGTTTTTGCCATCAAAGATGGAATGAAGGGCGATTCAGGCCAAGCAAAAGGCTTAAATGTTGTTTCTAATATGCTTTGGTAAAACACTTTAGGCTACAGGAGCATTGCAATTTTGGATAACGGTCTTTACATTGCAATATTTTACCTGCCCAGACCAGTAAAGATTCGTGTGGGCAAACTGGGAAAGTTCCATTTCAAAGAGGGAACATATTTTTACGCGGGTAGTGCTCAGAGGAATCTATCGGCCAGGCTCAAACGCCACAGCAATAAGAAAAAACCTTTAAAATGGCATATTGATTATCTTTCTTCTAAAGCAAGGATGCTTGGGCTATTACAATTCCTAGACCACGTAAATATGAATGCAAATTAGCGAAAGAGCTGGGCAAAATGTCTGAATTGCCTATACCGGGTTTTGGTGCTTCGGACTGCCAATGCAACGGTCATCTGTTTTATGCACCTGAGGATAGAACAAAGTAAACTTATGATGGATAGGCGAAGACACAGAACGCATAGCAAAATTCCTAATTTCGTGCTTCATCACCACCCGGACGGTATCAGATCGCAAGGCTTATGTTGTCTACTCCACAATCATCTCCCCGTGGGATAACCTTTTTGTAGTTCCTTGCCATAACATACGGATTTTATGTTTTTATGAGGCTTTTCTAATTAAAAAATTCCTCTTTGGAATATCTAATCTTCTGTCAACCTGCGTTTGTTTGAACCGATGTCTAAAGTATAAATCAATAGGAGGAAAGAACCTGCCCATCGCAAGCTTGGTAATTTGTTCGTTTCTCGTAAGTTCTCTGAACCTTTTATAAGAGCTCCAATTATTGCTTAACCGTCGGATTTTAATATCCTATGAGCGCTGTTGAAAGTTCCTAATCTGTAAATCCCAGATTGACCAGAATATTGAATATTCAACGCTCATAAAAATCACGGCTTCTCCACGAAAGCTATCCAGAGAAGGTGCTGCTACGAGGCGAAGAAGAAACCAAATCTTAACACGACTGACCCACTCCAAAAAACTATCGATGTGTATGCCGAATTGCTTTTGGCATAAGTTCTTTAAAAAACAAAGCTTATGAATGGGCAGGGGCGGAATTGAACCGCCGACACACGGATTTTCAGTCCGTTAGCGGGTTTTGTAAGTGCTTTCAAATAAATGACATATGACTACAAAATAAAGACCTATGATGCCGGCCGAGAAGCAACCGAGAGCCAACCGTGCGTATCTGTTGCAAATTCTGTTGCAAATAGTGGCCCAGGTTAATCCAGTTTCAGAGTTGATGAAAAAAAAGAAATATAATATCTAAAGCGTCATTTTCAAGTTTTCGAATTGCTCATCAACACCAATCTAGTACTGTCAACTTATTCATCTTACATCTAATGCAGCCCTCCTATAGCACTATCACCAACAACATTGTCCAAGGTCGAGTTTTCATTTCATCACCCTAAATATTAATCTATATGTTACTGAGGGAAGATATTATAGATGAAAATACTGTAAGAATCGAATATAATTATGGAATCTAAGATCGATTTAAGTTAATGAAGTCGAAGCTTTTACAGCCTAGATGAATAAGTTGACATTACACGGTATTCAATAACGATTAATAGAATGCGCAAATTCGCTCAACAACCGAAATATAAATAAGAAAGGCAAAATTTATGACTAAGGTTAACATTATTCTGATGCAATTAATTTTAGGCGTTACTTGTGTAGTGGCAGCAGAAGATTGGCAAAATCAAAATGTTTTTCATATTAATACTGTCAAGCCGCACGCACATATGGCGGTGTATGAAGATAAAGCTGATGCGGCAAAAATGACCTCTGAGCTTTCTTCCCGGATGCAGCTGCTCAACGGTGACTGGAAATTCCACTGGGTCCCCAGCCCGGCCGAGCGCCCAAAAGATTTTTACAGAACGGATTTTGATAACAGCGATTGGAAAACCATTCCCGTTCCGTCAAACTGGCAAGTTGAGGGTTATGGCCTGCCAATTTATACGAATGTCACCTATCCTTTTAACAACAATAATCCCCCTCGTATTATGGATTCGGTACGGCGTAATTTTACCAAAAGTAGGCTGCCCAATCCGGTGGGCAGTTATCGGTATGAATTCCAGGTACCGAAGGACTGGGATGGGATGCAGATTTTTCTGAAGTTCGAAGGTGTCCAGAGCGCATTTTATCTGTGGGTCAACGGCCAAAAGGTTGGCTATTCACAGGGCAGCATGACCCCGGCGGAATTCGATATTACTCCATATGTCAAAACCGGGACTAATCTATTGGCTGCTGAAGTGTATCGCTGGAGCGATGGCAGTTATCTGGAGGACCAGGACTTCTGGCGACTCAGCGGTATCTATCGTGATGTGGTTCTTTACGCTCAGCCAAAGCAGGCAATACGCGATTTATTTATTCTGCCCCACCTGGACAAAACATATACAAAAGGCAAGTTGGATATTTCTGTTTTAGTTAATAATGCTTCGTCTAAAGATGAAAAAGTGGAAATTGAAGCGACGTTGTTCGACGCAAATAAGAAAAAGGTTAAGAGAGTTTCCGGAACAGCTTCTATAAAAATGGACAGCACAGAAAACTTGTCGCTGGAGCTGGATGCCGGGACGGTCAACACCTGGTCAGCGGAAACGCCGTACCTTTACACTCTGGTGATTACCAGTTCAGCCGGTGAATCGACTGCAAGTAAGGTAGGTTTCCGAACAGTGGAGATTGCCGATTTGCAGGTGTTGGTCAATGGTCGTCCTGTAGAATTCCTGGGCGTCAATCGTCACGAAATCGATCCCGACCGGGGCCGGATTATGACTGAGGAAATGATGGTAAAGGATATCCTCATCATGAAGCGCAACAATATCAATATCGTGCGTACCTGTCATTATCCGGATACTCCTCGATGGTATGAGTTATGCGACAAATACGGTATTTATGTTATGGATGAGACTAATCTCGAATCTCACGGGATGGGTTTCGGTAACAGGTCACTGAGCAATAATCCGGACTGGCGGGCGGCTCAAGTTGACCGTGGGGTGCGCATGGTGCATCGCGATAAAAACCATCCGTGTATTATTTTCTGGTCGATGGGAAATGAAGCCGGAGGCGGTGAAAACTTTAGGTACCAGCGGGAAGCGATGCTCGCAGTTGATTCCTCACGTCCTATTCATTACCAAGGCAATAGCAGGTTTGGTGATATTAACAGTGGTATGTATTGGGACCTGCAGGGGTTGAGAAATTATTCAAGAGGAAATCCCGAGAAACCCTTCTTCCTTTGTGAATATTCTCATTCAATGGGCAACGCTCTGGGCAATCTGAAGGAGTATGTGGAACTGTACCGCAGCGAAAAATCGCTCATCGGCGGCTGCATCTGGGACTTTGTTGACCAGGGCCTTCGTGCAAAGTATGGCGATAACGGTCGCACAGCCGTTGTAGCTCCGTTTGGAGGTAGTGTAGAACCCAGTGATAAATACTTTTTCGCCTACGGAGGCAGTTTCGGCGACCAGCCCAACGACGGCAACTTCTGTGTCAACGGTGTGGTTACTTCGGACCGGCGAAACACCGCCAAACTGCACGAGGTCAAGTATCTATATCAGTCCATCTGGGTCGATGTGCTCGATGCGGCGGCGGGCAAAATTCGTATCCGCAATGAGTATGATTTCATCGATTTGGACCAGTTCACCTGCGATTGGGAGCTGAACGCTGACGGCAAAGTGATTCAGTCCGGCCGACTCAAGACCGGTTCAATCCCCGCGGCAACATCCAAAGAAGTTACGATACCCTTTAAGCCCATCACCCCGCAGGGCGGTGTTGAGTACTTTGTGAACTTGAGCTGGAAACTGGCACAGGATAAGCTCTATGCCGAAAAAGGATTTGAGCAGGCGTATTACCAGTTTCAATTGCCCATAACTACTCCGAAAGAGTGGATGGCCAAAAGTGCGGCGCCTAAAGTTGAAAAGCTTACCGATAGTATAAAGGTTTCAGCTGGTCCAACTGAGGTCGTCTTCAGCAAAACAACCGGTAGTATTGCCTCCCTGAAACTGAACGGCAAGACAATCATTAGTAATGCAGATGATGGGCCGTTTTGCTCGATCTATCGTGCCCCGGGTGATAATGACAGATTCGGATGGAGAGGGCTGGATACCTTCGTTCCGGAAGTGACCGACTATGATGTGCAGATGATTAATGACGTTTGTGTCATTACGATGTATTGTAATTACATCTCCCCCGAAGCCGGCACATATTACGTGTTGACACGATGGTGTGTTGACGGCAATGGAGTGATCGTTTCTGACAACAGTATCGATATGACAGAAGGTCCTGCTGTATTGCCGCGTGTGGGTTTTGATATGAAGATAGCTCCTGACCTGACTCAGGTTGAATATTTCGGCCGCGGCTCGTTCGAAAACTATGTAGATCGCAAGGCCGCCGCCAATATCGGGCTGTATCAAACCACTGTTAAGAAGATGTACGAATTTTATCAAAAGCCGCAATTCTGCGGTAACCGTTCAGATGTTCGCTGGGCGGCTCTGAGCGATGAATCCGGTAAAGGTGTTCTGTTTGCGGCTTCGGACCGGATGGATTTCGGGGCATTGGAATTCACCCAACAGGAGATGGCCTCTAAAAAATACCCTTGTGACCTGGTTGCCGACGGCAAAATCGTTGTCAGTCTTAATGCGGGTCTGACCGGTCTGGGTGGGGCCAGTTGTGGGCCGGCGACACTCGAACAATACCGGTTAAAACCCGGCCACTACAGTTTTCGTTATCGCATTCAGCCCTTTGACGGAGCTGTCGATGCATCTGTACGACAGCGCTTTTATATGACCGAATCGCCGAGATTCGAAAACACTCGCGCCGATAAACTCGAATTGCTTTGCGGTGATTCGGAGGCAAAATTGGATGTGGCGTATGATACACCCGACAAGTTTGAACCGTACAATAAAAGCAGTGCTATCACTCGTGGTGGAAGAATCTTTGTCAGGGCATATAAAGATGGATTTATCCCGGTTTTGACTATGATATATTTTACCCCTCAAGTGGACCGCAGCGGCTGGGCTGTCAGCGTTAACAGCGAGGAAAGCGGTGACTTTGGTAAAAACGCCATCGATGGCAATCCTGGTACTATCTGGCACACACGCTGGCGGCAAAACGTTACCGAACATCCGCATTTCATACAGGTGGACATGAAAAAGACGATGAAACTTAAGGGTTTTACCTATCTTCCCCGCCAGGACAATAATTCTAATGGTAATATCCGCGAATATGAATTTTATGTCAGTATGGATGGTGAAAAATGGGATAAAGCCGCATCAGGGTTTTTCCGTCGAGGCTCTCGTCTGCATACGGTTGACTTTAAGAGCGAAGTTCAAGCGCGGTATTTTAAGCTTGTTTCACTATCTGAGATTAATAACGCTAAGTACACCAGCGCCAGCGAAATCAATATTCTGACAGCCCCATAGAAAGATAAACATCTGCGTCAGGAAGATACAATGAAAAGATGCTTTAAGGAACAATTACGTTGAACCGCCGACACACGGACTAGTTATTCGTATATTATAAAAAGAGCAACGGATTACTGGTCCGATTATCTTTGTTCCTAATTCAAGCTAACTCTTTTCGGCTATTTCGTTAGCGCAATCACAATTTATGTAGATTAGAACACGAAAATCCCTGAAGATTTTATAGCTTGGATGAGTAAATTGACATTAAAGGGTATTTTTCTTACACTGATTGATTTTAAAATATTTCAACCTGCGCTCGCAGTGAATCTGTACAGGCGGTGACAAATGCTGGCATATGCTGCTATAATGAAAGGCCATGATACCAGCAGATATTTTAACAACGCCGACATGGGCCCTTGACTAAAAATTGGACCATATTGTCGGCCAGCGAACGGAGAGTGTCTTTGTCATCCAGAACCTCTGCTCCCGTTTCCTCGATTTTACCGGTTTTCGGCTTTTATCGCTTCTTTATTTTAATCTTACAAGGGCAAAAGCATCACCAGGCATACGTCGTTTTCACGCACCTCATAGTTGCTTGCGAAGACGCCGTCATCACCAACGATAACAACCTTACTATCGAGCGGTGAGCCATCGTTTTTCTCCTTGATGAAGTCAACCTGCGTCCGGGTCAGTTGGTTGGGGGAACCGAGATCGCAGTAGGTGGCGTAGGCATCGTTGACCCGGTAACCGACCTTATAGAAAGTCATTGCATAGCGGCCGGGTTTCAGACCGCTGATGCGCAGAGTCGTCCGTGTCGTCTTCGCGGGAGGCAGATCGCGTTTGTAGAATACCTGATTGTGCACCTTCCGGCCGGGATGCGTTATCGTGAAATCCCAGAACAAGGCCTGTATCCCGCCTTTGTTATCCTTGCTGATCCATGATGCTTCATCATTGCTTTTGAGTTCGATTGTCCCAAGGCGGTTTAAAAACTGATAGGCATAGAAAGCAGGTTTATTGATTCCTTGATAATTGACCAGACCAAAACCGCCGTGAAACGGTGTCGTACGAGGCCCGGCTTCTTCAAAAATATCGGTAAAAACCCAATACGACATAGATTGCGGCGCACTGCCGGAACGTCGCAGGCTGTTTAAAATAAACGCGGCGCTGTGATAACTGTCGTGAAT
>CAYNDE010000084.1:2438-7229 GCA_964395535.1 uncultured Pirellulales bacterium | reverse complement strand
TTCTTTTGGCGGGCAAGTCAAAGCCAGTCCCGGATTTGCCTAACCCGGGCCAGCATATTGTCTATAGCGGATTTTAGCTCGACTACTTCCATTTAATCGCCTTCTTAAAAAATTACATTTATCGTTAATTACCTTTATACCAGAAAAGGAGAGATGGTGCAAGAGTAAGATTAGTGAATTAGTGAATTAGTGAATTAGTGAATTAGTGGATTAGTGAATTAGTTTAGAGGGTTGTCAGATAGCAACGAAAAATAAAAAAAACAGGTGCAAAGGGTGAATAAATTCGTTAGAATCCAAGGTTCGTAAGAGTAAACTAAGAAAGCAAAAATGAAGGCAGGAGCAAAAATGAAAAAGATTATTGATGTAGAGGTCAAAACTAAAAGGGCCGAGCCGGACAAGTGTAAGGCGGATATGCTGTGCGTGGGGGTATTCAAAGATGAAAAGAAGCTCGATAAGACGTGCAGCTTGTTAAATAAAAAGCTCGACGGCAGGATTGAAAAGCTGCTGAAATTAGGTGATTTCAAGGGTGAGGAGGAAAGCTGCGAGGTAATCTATACTGACGGGAGAATTGCGGCTGAGAGGTTAATGCTGACAGGGCTTGGTGAAAAGAAAAAAGCTACGGCGGATACGCTTCGCAAGGCTTGTGCGGCGGCGGCCAACAAGGCGGTTAGTATGAAAATCAAGAAACTCGGCCTTGCGATTCATAAGGCGTTCGAGGGCAAAGTCGATGCGGAAACGGCTGGCCAGGTCTGTGCGGAGGGGGCGTATTTTGGAAGCTATCGATATGATGAATATGTTACCAAAGCTGAGAACGGCAGGAGCGAGTCGTTAAGTGTCGAGATTGTCGAGCCGGATACAAGAAAAGTTCAAAAAATAAATAAGGGCTGCGGTGTCGGAGCGGTAATCGGCGAGGCTCAAAGCTATGCGAGGACACTTACAAACCGGCCTGGAAACGTGATAAACCCGCCGGCACTTGCGGCGGAGGCGAAGAAAACGGCAGGCAAATATGCAAATCTTAGCTGTACGATTCTCGACGCGAAACAGTTAAAGCAGAAAAAGATGGGCGGGATTCTGGCAGTCGGGTCTGGTTCTAAGAGCGAGCCGAGATTTATAATATTGAAATACAACGGTGCTAAAACAAAGAAGGCAGGCACAATCGGGCTTGTGGGCAAGGCGATTACGTTCGATTCGGGCGGGATAAGTATCAAGCCGTCAGCGAATATGGAAGAAATGAAATTAGATAAAACCGGCGGGATAGCGGTACTTGCGACGATGAAGGCAATAGCGCAATTGCGGCCTGCAGTCAATGTTTACGGGCTGATACCATCTGCGGAGAACCTGCCAAGCGGAACAAGCTACCGGCCTGGTGACATTGTTACAACCTACAGCACAAAGACGGTCGAGATTCACAGTACCGACGCCGAGGGCAGGATGATTCTGTGCGATGCACTGCACTATGCGGGAGAATTGGGTTGCGAAACGATAATAGATATAGCGACGCTGACAGGCTCGTGTATGGTGGCACTGGGCAAATACAAGGCTGGACTATTCGGCAACGACGACAAACTTATAAAACAGGTTCAGGCGGCGGCAGAAGAGAGCGGCGAGAAGGTCTGGTATATGCCGAGCGGGGACGAGTACGCAAAGGAGATGAAGAGCGAGATTGCAGATTTGAAGAACGTAGGCAGCAAATGGGGCGGCGCGTGCACGGCGGCGGCGTTCCTCGGCGAGTTCATAGACAAGGCCAAGTGGGCACATCTGGATATCGCGGGGATGGATATATTCGAAAAGAGCACGGCATACGCGGCTGAGGGGTCGAGCGGATACGGAGTGAGATTATTGACGACGTTCGTAATGAATCAGATAAAAAAGTAAGAAGGTTCGAAGATGGGCAAAAAAAAGAGGATAAAAGTTAACTGCGAAAGGATAGAGAAGGCGGTCAGGGAAATACTTCTGGCTATTGGTGAAGATACACAGCGTGAAGGATTAAAATATACACCGAAGCGGGTGGCAAAGATGTACGCTGAGCTTTTAGGCGGGATGCAGCAGGACCCTAAAGAGCACCTGAAAAGCGTTTTTCAGGAAAAGTACGACGAGATAGTAATACTGCGTGACATACCGTTCTTTAGTATATGCGAGCATCACCTGATGCCGTTTATCGGCTCTGCCCACGTGGCGTACCTGCCGATAGGCAATGTGCTGGGCGTGAGCAAGATAGCCCGGATAGTTGACTGTTTCGCCAAGCGGCTGCAGGTCCAGGAAAGGCTGACCAACCAGATAGCAGATTTTCTGATGGATAATCTGAAACCGATGGCGGTGGCGGTGGTTCTGGAGGCATCGCACAGCTGTATGACGATACGCGGGACCAAGAAACCCGGCTCGGTGATGGTGACAAGCGCGATTCGAGGCGTGTTCAGAAAAGACCAGAAGAGCAGAAGCGAGGTGCTGAGCCTGCTGCATAAGCTGAACACATAGAAAATGCATAAGCTGGCAAGAAGAGTAAGGTTTTCGATAAATCCCTTTCTGGCAGAAGACAGTACAGGCTTTAATTCTTACTGCTCGAAGCCGGCCTGCGAAGGATTATCGGTTTTTTTTGAGCTGACGGTTGAACTTGCAGGAGCAGTGGATAGCGAGACTGGTTTTGTAGTAAACGTAGCGGATATCGACGAGGCTATTCGCCAAAACGTGGTGCCTGTTTTTTCAGGGCACATAAGAAGATATTTTCGAGAGGGCAAACATACAGGATTGGGCGAGATAGCCGACTTGCTGAAAAAAAGCAGTGACAAGCTCAAAGGCAAATTCGCAAAGGCTAAGATTGACAAGCTTAGTTTGTCACTGAATCCATTCAGGAAGGTTGCGATTGACTTTGAGGAAAGCAGGATGATTTATTTTAGTGAAAAATTTGATTTTGCGGCGACGCACAAGCTGTGGAACGAGGACTTTACCGAAGAGCAGAATTTTAAGGTATTCGGCAAATGTGCGAATCCTTCCGGGCACGGTCACAATTATGTTGCGGAGGTTACGGTAAAAGCGGAGCCGGGCAGGCTGAGCATTTGTGAATTTGAAAAAACAGTCGACGAAAATTTGATTCAATTAGTTGACCATAAGAACCTGAATGTCGATGTACCGTATTTTGCGAAGATTCAGCCGACAGTAGAAAACCTTGCGGTTTTTGCGTGGGAGAGGCTGGAAGGCAGATTCGAGAATGCGAAACTTCACTGCGTAAACATGCAGGAAACAGATAAGACATACTGTTCATACTACGGGCAGAAAGATAATTAGTTAATTGGTTAAATAGTTAATTGGGGTATTAGCTGATTCAACGAAGATACGAAGAATATTAGAGCACAAGGCATAGGTTACATGGCACAAGTCAAAAGAAAAAAATTAGCTACTAATAAACACGAAAAACACGAAGAATATTAGACAAGGAATAACACAGGATAAAAATTATTAAAAAAATAATTAGACACTGATTCCTTCGACAAGCTCAGGACAAGTAATACAGATGAACACGGATTAAAAATTAATTTAGCCACAGAGTTCACAGAGAACACGGAGGAGAAATACGGAAAAAATAATTTTCAACAATCCGAGTTAAATTTGTGAAATTTACGGCAAAAAAATAACCAAAGCACACAAAATAAAAAAATATTCAACGAACACAAATCATCTCAGGCGCATCTTAAACAGTGAAACAAGAAATAATTCGAGATTGAAGATTTTGCAAAAGAAATCGCAATGAGACAACATCGGAGAAAATCAGGTTTGCGTCAAAACTCTACCAAAATGACGTTTATCCAACGCAGAAAAGGATTTACAGCTATAGAGTTGTTGATAGTGATAGCCATCATCGGGATGATGCTAATAATGATACCTCGTATTCTTAGGCCGCCATGTGTGTATAGTTATAGAACTCAATGCGCCAATAATATTCACCAGATTTTAGTTAGTTTGGTGATTTATGCAGATGAAAATGACGGTTTGCTACCCATTGTGCAAAATGCAGAACAGATAACTGTGCTCGGAAAAGATACAACTAATACAATACTTAGAAATATGGGGATTGATACGGAAAGACTGTCGCGAGACTCTGATGGTGATATAGAGGCCCAGGATATTTTTTACTGCTGCGCTAATAAAGTTCAGCAAACATTCAGGCATAGATACTGGAAGTACACGGAGGACAGCCGGGCGACGGGTTATTTCTGGATGCTGGATACGGCACAGGGGAGAGAGAGAATAAAAGGTTCAGGCGATAAAAGATGGATTAAAAAAATTGATGTCAAGCGTGCTTCGAAAGCAGAACTTATATCAGATATTGTCATTAGTGACGAAACGAATTTTTCAAAGTCGGAATATCCGGACGGCAATTTTGCGCGATGTCCAAGTTTCGTTTTGGGTACGGAAGGCTATGACAGCACCAATCATCTGATAAAGGACAAAAAGCCAGCGGGTGGAAATGTAGGTTTTGCAGACGGCAATGTCGAGTGGCGGTCATTTGGCGAGATGGAAAGACGGTACGGCAAAGTCGTTACTCAATGGTGGTAAATGTAACATAAAAACTCTATGCCCCTCACTCACGTTCGGGGCTCGTTCGTCAGTTTGAATACCCCCTCACTTACGTTCGGGGCTCGTTCGTTAGTTTGCATACTCCTCACTTACGTTTGGGGCTAATTCGTTAGTTTGAATACCACCTCACTTACGTTCGGGGCTCGTTCGTTAGTTTGCATACCCCTCACTTACGTTTGGGGCTAATTCGTTAGTTTGAATACCACCTCACTTACGTTC
>CAYNDE010000084.1:0-2338 GCA_964395535.1 uncultured Pirellulales bacterium | reverse complement strand
GGGGCTCTGTTAATAATTTGTGATTTATCTTGGTGGGGGCAGGTCGCTGCCGAAGACTTCCTGTGCCCAATTGAACATTTCCTCGTCAGAAACGGCTGAGACTCGGTCATCGGCGTACTCGGCGTCGATGTAGTCCTTAATCTTAGTAACTTTTGGGTCGTGCTTCGGAATATCAATCTGAAAATGAGCTTCAAGCCAGTGCTTAATTCCGGCGGCGCCGGTCTTGTCGGTAATTGCAACGCTGATGGGACGATTGAGCAGCTTCTGCGTGTCAAAGCAGTTGTAGATTTCCTCGTCTTTTAACAGGCCGTCAGCGTGGATGCCGGCGCGGGTGACATTGAAATCCTTTCCGACGAGCGGATAATTAGCAGGTATCTTGAAGCTAAGCTCCTTCGACGCATATTCAGCGAGCTCGGTTATAGCTGCGTAATTGACAGCAGGATTATACCCCTTGATTTGGGCGTACTCGACGACAAGGGCCTCGATAGGAGGATTTCCTGTTCTTTCACCGACACCGAAGATTGCACCATTGGCTGCGGAGCAGCCGTAAAGCCAGGCGGTTGCTGCGTTGATAAGGACCTTATGGAAATCGTTGTGGCCATGCCATTCGAGACTCTCGGAAGGGACGCCGATTTTCCTAAGACCTGCGACGAGCTTCGGTATGCTTCTGGGCAGATTCGAGTTCGGCCAGGGCAGGGCAAAACCGAGAGTATCACAGAGACGGATTTTTACGGGCATTTTATATTGCTCAGAGAGTTTTAGCAGCTCGGCGGCAAAAGGCGCTACGAAGCCATCGAAATCGGCACGAGTAATGTCCTCGAAGTGACATCGCGGTATGATGCCGCTGTCAAGGGCGGTCTTTACGACAGCAATATAATCATTGAAGGCCCGAGAGCGGTTTTTCCTCAATTTCAAGAAGATATGATAATCGCTCACAGAGGTAAGGATACCGGTCTCGTGAAGTGACATATCTTTTACAAGTTTAAAATCCTCAGGGACGGCCCTTATCCAGCCTGTAACCTGGGGGTATTTATAGTTACGCTGTTTACATAATTCGACGGCTTTTCTGTCCCTTTTCGAATAAAGAAAAAATTCACACTGCCGGATTATGCCTGTATCAGAGTCTATTTCGTGCAGGAAATCGTATATTCGAAGGATCTGCTCAGGCGTGTAAGGCGGCCTTGCCTGCTGGCCGTCGCGAAAGGTCGTATCAGTTATCCATATCTGCTCAGGCACATCAAAAGGAACAGTTTGGTCGTCGAACTGGACCTTTGGAAATTCGGCATACGGGAAAAACTGCCGGTATAAGTTCGGCTCAGATACTTCAATAAGTTTTCTATTCAGCTCAGACATAACCAGCTCCCAAGCGGCTGTTACAGAGACAAACACGATTTTTGACAATATTATTTTACAATAGCTTAGCCGAGATGGGATTCGAACCCATACGTCCTAATCGGACAGGGGATTTTAAGTCCCCAGCGTCTGCCATTCCGCCACTCGGCCAAGAATACCAAAAAAATAACCGAAGTTGAGCGAGTTTGCAAGCCGTTTCTGGAGGTATTATTACCGCTTGACTTATAAGTTCAGCTGATACTATACTATTTAGATATTTTTTACGCCTGTGGTTTTTACAAAGAAAGGATTTTTCTCGGCCTGAAACAAGGGTAAATTAAAGGTGAGCTTATGAAAATAATCACCAAAACAATCATTATACTGAGCGCTTTGATGGTAATAGGCGGCTGCGGCAAGAAGGCAGCAGACAAAGAGCTTGCGAAATTTATCGATGAGCACGTTCAAAAAATAAAACCGCTGGTCGAGGAAATGAACCTTGCCTACTGGCAGGCAGCTAACAGCGGAAAAGAAGAAGATTACGAAAAGGCAAGCGAGCTGGAACTTAAAATACGCCGGATTTACAGCGATGCGAACGATTTCGCCTTTCTCAAGAAGATTAAAGAAGAAGGGTCTGAGAAAGATGCGCTTCTGTCACGGCAATTATATGAGCTTTACAACTCGTATCTGGAAAACCAGATAGAAGCCGGGCTTATGGAAAAAATTGTCGAGCTTGGTACGAAAATCGAGAAGGACTTCAGCACCTTCCGCGGCAGTATCGACGGAGAAAAAGTCACCGACAACCAGATAAGAGAGATTCTGAAGACAGAGTCGGACTCGGTAAAAAGAAAAGCGGCCTGGGAGGCGAGCAAACAGGTAGGACAGGCGGTTGCGAAGGACATTATCGAGCTGATTAAACTTCGAAACCAGGCTGCGAAGGATGTGGGTTTCGATAATTACCATACGATGAGGCTGAGTCTCGGTGAGCAGGATGTGAAAGAGATAGACA
>CAYNDE010000083.1:0-7233 GCA_964395535.1 uncultured Pirellulales bacterium | reverse complement strand
TCCTTAAAATCTGATATTACAAATATTCGTTTGGGCATATTTTAGTCTTATTGATTACCCTATTAAATATTTTGCCGATTATCGTTTAAAATCGCCAAATAATTCGTTGTTCGGAATTGTTCATACGTTTCTTTATAAGAGTCAATACAAAAAAAATATCCGGATGGTGTTATCCGATACAGGCTATAATGGTGTTTTTGGAAGTAATAAAAAAAGTCTTTAAAAAATGTTTTTGTGTCAATGTTGCAGCCTCCAAATTCAAAACTTACTTTATCAATAGCCTTTTTGCTCATCATTGTGACAGCGCCATTCAACACATCTAACTCATGCCCCTCCACATCAATTTTCAATAAATCAATAAAATCTATATTTTTTTCCTCACAGTAATGATCAACTGTGTCGATAGAGACTCGCTCGCAATGTTTGAACTCTACTCCCATATAATCAAGCTTGCGTTTGGTTAGGCAAGCGGCGCCGGAAGCCGGCTCATCATAATACAGGTTGAATTCGCCCTGTTCTTTTCCAAGCCCGAAATTATTTAAGATTACATCTGTTTGGCCTGTGAGATTTTGTTGTAGCAAATTATATGTATATTTTGATGGCTCGAAACAATGAATTGTGAATTCCTTGGTTTCCTTTTGTAAAATAGATACAGACATCTTTGCAAAAGCTCCTTTGTTG
This sequence comes from uncultured Pirellulales bacterium, assembly GCA_964395535.1. Classification (GTDB taxonomy): domain Bacteria; phylum Planctomycetota; class Phycisphaerae; order Sedimentisphaerales; family Anaerobacaceae; genus CAYLMG01. The sequence continues at coordinate 6,552 of CAYNDE010000083.1, read as the reverse complement.
GCTCCAACATCGAATATACACATATTCGGGGATTTTTCTTTTGTTAAAATATTGATAATCTTGGCTTCGCCGCTGTTTTCAACGTTCCCCCCCGTACCTATTCCAAGATATTTTTGGAGTTTCTTAATCTTTTTCTCCAGCCTGCGCTGGCTGTAAGAATTTCCGTACAAGCAGGAGAATAGTCGAAACTTTAGCTGATTCAAAGAGTACTTATTTGCCATAATCGCATCAAAATCTTTGGTTTTGATATATATTTTCTATATATTAAGATTAATCATTTGATTATTTCAATATAAATGTGGTTAGCTGGGAATAATCTTGAAAGAAAACTACATTCGTAAAAATACTGTACTTTCTGTGAGCAGTTGATTATAGGCTCAATTAATCTGTTTATCCAAAAGATTCCTTTTTTTAGAAACCTGATTTTTTTGCATTTTATTTTACTAAAGTGGAAGTCGAAATAGTAATTTTTGTCGGTCATTCCATCTATAAAAAAGTTAAATGTATCTATTGAGAAAAGTTTTTTATGTGTCGGGTCGGAATAATTGATTCTGGCGGTGAAATGAGGTACAAGCACAATTAAGCAGCCGTTGGTTTTAAGAATTCTGTGAAGGTCCTTTAAAACCTGAATGTATTCGACATGCTCGAAAATGTTATCGCATCTGATAATATCAAATTCCTCATTGCCGAAAGGCAGCGGAACTTTTTCGATGTCATATACAATGTCAACGCCGGGCAAGTCAACGCAATCCATATTAATCCAGCCTGCCTTGATATTTGCGCCACAACTGAGATTCAGCTTTTTTTCAGACATATTTTACTTGTCCTGAACGGAGTATTGAATCTTTTTTCCAAGAGCCACTATATAGGGTGGAAGAGGTTCGGGCATTTGCCAGTTGGGCGTCTTGTCTTTTTTCCTGCTCATAAACAACACCCTGAGCAAAAATTTGTAATAATTATTGTCGAACGGATAATATTTAATTGCCTTTTTTATTAGTTTAATAGAAGCCTTGCGGTTGCCTGCTTTTGCATGAGTTCTGGCCAGGCTGCGATATTCCCTGCCTATCTTTTTACGAGCCAGGCTGGCAGGCACAATTCCATTATTGTTCATATGACGAAAAAACCGTTCCAGAATCAAAATGAGACTTGGGCTTATTTTGGTTTTATACTGCTCTGAAATATTGCCTTTTAAAAATCTTCTGAGCACTGTTGTCTCCGGCACACACAAAAACTTCGTCTTTACTGACAATCGCAGAAAAAAATCAATATCTTCGCCTAATTTAATATTTTCATCAAAATAAAAACCGTTAATGGCTTCTTTTCTTAAAACTGTCGCCGACGGCAATATGCAGGGCATCTTTTGAAAGTAATTTCGGATCAACGTACCTGATAAAAATCTGTCTTCCTTAAGACCGTTTTCCCGGGTTCCGTCAGGCAGGATGTTTATAAACATTGAATACGCCAATCCGAAATCGGTGTTTTCCTCCAGTCGTCCGGTCATAATTTCGAGGTATTTTTCAGTGTATAAATCATCTGAATCGAGAAGGGCAATGTATTTCCCTTTTGAGTTGTCGACACCGGCATTTCGAGCAGAAGCAATTCCGCCGTTCTGTTTATAGAAATATCTTATCCTGCTGTCTTTGATTTTCTTTACCTCTTCGCCAGTGTCATCAATCGAGCCGTCATCAATAACGAGAATCTCGAAATTAGTGTATGTTTGGCTCAGAACGCTTTCAATCGCTTCCTTGACGAGACGGCTTCGATTGTAGGTTGGAATTATTACACTTACCAGCGGCATATTACTTTTCCCTTTTTCTCCGGTTTGTTTATATGAAGAAATCTATTTATTTTTTTCTTTATTGCTTTTTCGATTAGTTGTTTCTTTCTTTTTCTCTCGTGTGCAGACCACGAACTTAGACAGTCTTTCATCGCCCTCAGAATCTTCTTATCTGTCCCTGCTTGTCTGAGAGTCTCGTAGTTATCCAGCATATAGGTCATTGAGTAATCGTTTAGTTTTAACTTTTTTATTTTTTTGTAGTCGAGATTTTTGTCCAGGGTGCTGCATTTATCAGGAACGCCGGCTGCTTTTAAGTTGAGCTTTGTGCGGATGCATTTTTCACATTCGCCGCAGTTATAGCTGCCGTTATTAGTATTGCTGAAGCACACCCTTAAATTATTCATAGCAACGGGACTTTCGGCAATTAGTAATTTTATCTTCTCGATTCTGCCGGCTTCAGCGCCGTCATAAATGATTTCAACGGACTCGCTGCTCCAGTATGGGTCGGTTAATGGATGTGAGCCGTGAGGTAATAAATATCTGTATGATAGGTCGGCGGGTATGAAAACCTTTTTGGCAAAATTTTCCAGACATAGTGCGACACTCGCCATTGCCGCGCCATGATACATTCCCCATGTGCATATGTGCTCGATGAGATTTCTTATATTTGTTGATACGACCAGCAGCTTTTTGTTATAGGCTTCAGAAATATTCGCTATCCTTGCTGAAATGTGCTTAAAAAGCTCTGTCTTTTCGAGAGGAATATCGAAACCATGCACGAAAATCAGATGCGAAATCTTCTCCGAATCGCAAAGCTCGGCCTTTTTATTCTTCAGCAGCGTATAGAAAGAGTCCACTCCTGCTGAGAAAAACATTGCTGTGTTTGGGCCCGGGATTGCGGTTTTCGTTGTTTTCTGTGGTTCGATTTTTGCCGCTTGAAAAGCGTTGTGCCACATCCTGTAAATCTGCATATTTCTGGCGGCGCCGTTGAGCAGTTTTTCCGAGACCTCCGCCTGAATATGTAAATTTTCTCCGGTGTGCATCGACGCCAGTACCAGGGCAGGGACAAATGGATTGCCCGAGAGCCTTATTTGGGAGTATAGCTCTTTTGGAAACCGGAACCACAGTTCAAAATCGTTAAATCCAAGTGACTTACAGTCGATTTTACCTGAGATTACCGCTTTTTCTTCTATAATCGTTTTTTTAATGTCTCGGACCGTTATCATACTGTGTTATGAATTAACAAAAGTCACATCAGCCCAGCCTTTTATACTGTGCTCGTAAACGTTTTCCAATTTGCCGTACAGTGTTTTATAAGCAAACACCTTTTTGCCAAGCATTGCCGAAACAATCATAACATGAAGCCTGTCGGTATGCACCTGTTTTGCCTGACAGATTGTCTGCAAATATTGCTCGTCCTCGAGCAGCCAGATATCGATGTCCCTTACCGGAAAATCCTTTGCATAATTGTTGGTAATAGTTCGTAGTTTGCGGTGCTTGGCTTTTTTTCTTGCCCAGCGCAGAATTTTCTTTGACAGTTTCCGGCTCAATAGAGGCAGGATTTTTTTTGCCAGTTTTTCCTCTGAACCCGGGTACGTCTCTTTATCACGCCTTAGCGCAACCAGGATATATTCCTCGCGGACTTTCGCCCTTAGGTCCTGAATAAGTGGTGAATCTTTCAGGTACAGAGACGTATCGTGCGAGAGTCCTTTAACAATTACTTCAGGCAGTTTCGCCTGACTTAGATTTTGAAAACTGCGTTTGTCCCGGCAGAAAAGGCCTGCAATTCTGTCTGCGTATCTGGTAAAGGTTCCAGGCCAATCCGTAAAGCCATATTCAAAAGTAGCCGGCCCTATGACGACTTTTTTATCCGGAAATTGCTCCATAGTCTCGACGATTCCTTCCATCACTATCGGCCACATCGATGGGCAGCCGCCGGGATAAAGTAGAAGATTAGCCTGATACGGAGTGCTTGTCGTATGTAACTGCAGCTTTGCCAGAAGCCGGTTTGTCCCTTCACGAATCAGATGGTCTCCGGGATTGCCCGGATAGGGACAACAGAAGAATTTGCTTTGTTTGTTTTCGACAAGAAATTTAATATATGGGTCGGATGGACCGAATAGCTGCTCTCGGGTTTTTTTGTTGCGATTTTTATTTTCTTTCGGATTATTTTCGTATCTTATCATTTTTATTGCAGAACACTTATGTACTGGTGTAAATTATACTGGAAGTGAGGTGGAGACTTCGACATGCGATTATAAGTGCGATTGTTCCATTGTTAAACAAGGACGGATAAGGAACTCCGAGTTCCGACAGCGGTGTTTCATCAAGAGCCTGATTCTGTGGAGTATTATTCGCCAGCCAGCCGGTTTCCCGGATTTCTTCAAATTTGTTGCTTAATTCTTCTAAATTAGGCAAAATAGGAAGGGTTATATATATAGGTTTGTTAAGCGGCTTAGGCTTCTGGGCAAACCTCCGTTTGGATGAATACAAAATCATCAATTATAATATTTTCTCCAAATTTGATGTTTTCGGTTCCTGTTATTTTTGTTCACTTGAATGTTTTCACGCCCGGTATTTTAATAGCTTCTATATTCACTATCCCTTCGCTTTGATTTCATTATACAATTAACTTTGTATGTTACAATCTTTTCCAGTTTGTGAACTCTCAATTTTGGTTCTTCTGTTGTACAAATTAGAGTGCAGTACTATGTTTGTATACCTATTCACCTTTTTTTTGTAGGACAATCTCGATGAAAGCTTCTGCCTTTTTTTTGGTTTGGTCAACGCCTTTGATATTATAATCGTATTTTGTATCAATAGTTTCAATCTTGTGAACTTTCACAGGTTCTAAAATTTTTAACAAATCTATAATATTTATCGATTTTGGGCTCCAGGATTTTGTCTTGAAAATTGTAAATGTCCACTTATGGTATTTATTAAATTTCGATGGGCAAAAACCCTGCTCATATAAATCTTCATCGGGTACTGTGAATATTAAAAAACCTTCAGGCTTAACTAATAAATACCAGCTTTTAAGAGCCTCTGTGGGATTTTCCATATGTTCGAGACAATTGGATGAGTAAACAAAATCGTATGACTCTTTGTCTCTATATTTATCAATATTTTGAGCATCCCCATCTTCGAGGTCGAATCCCTCGATTGATGTGATTTTTTTGAACGCTCTTTTTTCGAGTAAATCTATACCACATCCAATGTCTATTCCTTTGCCGACAAATGCCATATTGGTGAAAAGATTACTTCTTTTTCTTCTTTTATTAGCTTTTTTTGTTTCAAATGACATAAGATTCCTTCTTTTAATTATACATCCAATAAATCTATATGGTTATTACAACTGTACTTAAAATGATTACATGCGGGAGGTTTATAATAATTCAACACATTTGATTTTTTGTTCAGCGCAGCATTTATTGAGGCGGTTCCGGAATGTAAAAGGTACCTGTTTTCAGCCGAAGACAAAACATCCACAAGTTCTTGTATCGTTCTTATTTCGTAACAGGCCGGACTGAAAGCCTTTTTTAACTTTTCTTCAAGTCTATTTTTCCTGTTACTGTGTCTATGTAATATTAAAACAAATTCGTGACTTTCTTTTTTAAAATATTCTATGAATTTCTTTTCAAAATCAGGCTCGAAGTAACCATTTGCCTTTCCTGTCGGCCCAAAAGATGTATCAACGATGGTTTTCCCTTTGATTTCTTCTATTATTTTCGGCTTATAATATATTTTTGGTAAACCATCACCGTCTAATTCAAATAAGCTTTGGAAATATTTATCCATCGTTAAAAAGCCGTGTTCGAGTTGCTGGTAAGTGAACCAGCCTTTTCTGTCCGTGAATTCTATGTATGGATTATATCCCCAGACGAAGTCGCAAACGGCCTTGCTGTCAAATACGGAGTAATTGGAAATATAGGTTTTAATACCTTTTTGTTTCAATAATAGTTCCGGCAGAGAGGCGTAGGTTAAATGGTCTCCGAGCCCGCCGCAGACAGGTTGGATTACAAGCTCTTTTTCCTTTTGTGCCTTTTCCAATATTTGTCTATCTGGGATTGGATTTTTGGGCTTCATTTTATTGACCCTGATTTTATAAAACTTCCGCACAATTTTTGAATACCAGTTGTGTTTCGGTCGCATCTTGAAGTCTGCTTTTATCACAGCCATTATCGACTCTCCTTACTTGTGGTTTGTGAAGTGTACGTATATATCTCCAAAATTATCGAGCCTTTTGGCCATTTGGGTTAATACTGTTTTCATTTGACCAGACTTGACCCGGCTTGGCAAAGCGAAAGACATTGAATCACCTATGCAATAATTATACTATGCTGTATCTAACTTATCCAGGCGGTCTTTGAAGAAGACCGGTTTTCCGTATTTTTCCATTAAGTCATTGAATTTTTTCAAGTTTCTTCTGTAACGGTAATACTGTCTTAATCTTTGTCAGTATGGTCATAATTGAGTATGCTCTGATTTTTTTTAAGGGTTATTGGCCCTGGATAAATATAAATGAAAATATTTTTCTTTGCAATGGGTATCATAAGGTTTGTTTTTACTGATAAAGTCGATGTCGAACCGCCAGCCTTTTTTGTATTTATCATTTAAAGCTTCGACAGTAAGGCCTTCGTCATATTTGCCTTTATTTCTTGTCGTCGTGTTGACCATATTTACCTGAATCGCAGAAGCACAGAGTTTCTGAAAATAAATACAGGCCGGAAGCTTGTCCTTATTGTCCTGACACCATCTGCAGTTCCAGCTTTCAA
>CAYNDE010000082.1:0-7367 GCA_964395535.1 uncultured Pirellulales bacterium | reverse complement strand
CTCTATTATTCCTTTAGGACCAAAAGTGCAATACGCCACCGAAAAAAGATGGGATAATCTGGAGATACGTGTTTACGAAGGTGCTAACGGTACCTTTACCCTGTATGAGGATGAAAATGACAATTATGACTACGAGAAAGGAATTTATTCAACAATTTCATTCTCATGGAACGATGCCAGAAAGGAATTGACTATCAGTGACTGTAAAGGTTCGTTCCCTGGTATGCTTACAGATCGCAAATTTAATATTGTACGTGTAACAAAAAATAAGGGCGCCGGAATGGAAGTCGTTAAAGATTTTGATAAAGTAATTGATTATTCGGGGAAAAAAGTCGTGGTTAAACTATAAGTATACATTAACAATATGTTGGCGGGTTATTAATTAATTCTGGTATTTCACTGCTTATAAAATAACATACCTTTAAGAATTAATTAAAATCAGAAACTTAAATATTAAAATTATGAAACATTGTTTTTTTGCGGCCTTCCTTGTTTTTATCTCATTATCAGTATTTTCTCAGAAAATAAAAGTTCAGTCGCCAAATGCAAAAATTAATGTAGCCATATTTTGCGAACAAAATGGCGATACAGGTAATTGGTATTTGCAGGTAAATTATTCGGATAATGGTAAAGTTTCCGAAGTTATTCCCATGATAGATTTGGGAATTTCACGCAGTGATCAGGATTTTTCCAAAAACCTTAAATTTTTAAAAGCCGGAAAACCCGTTTTAATTACAGAGCAATATAACTCCCTGCACGGGAAAAAGTCTCAGTGCAGTAACTCAGCTAATGAAACAGCAGTCTCATTTGAAAATCCCGGAAAAGCTCAAATGAATATCATAATCCGGGCTTATAACGACGGAGTGGCATTCCGCTATGAGTTCTCCGGAAAAGAAGGATCATTTATTATTAAAGATGAGCTTACTTCTTACAATATCCCATCAGACACAAAACGGTGGCTGGAAAAGTGGAACCGCGCAAATGAAGGGCTTTATAGTGTTATGAACGACGATAACACTCAGCAGGGCTGGTGCTATCCGGCTCTTTTTAATGCACCTGATAATACCTGCTGGTACCTGATACATGAAGCCGATGTTAACCGGAGCTACTGTGGCTCTAAGCTTAGTAACACAACCGATAAATCGAAATATAAGATCACTTTCCCGGATCCCGGGGACGGGAATGGACTGGGGGAAACCACTCCAACCATTTCACTGCCATGGAAATCACCCTGGCGTGTGATAATCATTGGCAGTCTGAAAGATATTGTGGAATCAACCCTGGTTGATGATGTAAGTCCGCCTTCTGTTGTAAAAAATACTGATTGGATAAAGCCGGGTCTTGTTTCGTGGAACTACTGGTCGAGCAACCATGGAACAAAAGATTACAAAATTGTTTGTGAATTTGCCGATCTGGCAGCAAGCATGGACTGGCCCTATACTCTTCTCGACTGGGAATGGGATGCTATGGGGAATGGGGGAAATCTTGAGGATGCACTTAAATACATACATTCCTTGGGTGTAAAACCTTTAATGTGGTATAATTCGGGAGGACCACATACCGGGGTGCCTTCAACACCCCGCGACAGGATGCTTACTCATGAAAACAGGGTGGAAGAGTTTACCAAACTGAAAAAAATGGGTGTTGCCGGAGTTAAAGTCGACTTTTTCGAAAGTGAAAAGCAAGATATGATAAAATACTATCTGGATATTCTGGACGATGCAGCCCGGTTTGAAATGATGGTCTATTTTCATGGATGTATCGTCCCGAGAGGATGGTCCCGTACTTACCCTCATCTCATGACACTGGAAGCAGTACGGGGAGCCGAATGGTATAACAACGGGCCCGATTTTACTACCACGGCGCCTGAACACAATACCATACTCCCTTTTACCCGAAACGTAGTCGGTGCAATGGATTATACTCCGGTAACTTTTACTAATTCACAGTTTCCGCATATTACATCGTACGGGCATGAAATTGCTTTAAGCGTTGTATTTGAATCAGGTCTTCAGCACCTGGCAGACAGACCGGAGGGTTATTACCAGTTACCAGATGCAGCCAGGACTTTTCTTAAAGAAGTACCAAATTCCTGGGACGATACAAAATTGCTTGAAGGTTATCCGGGAAGGAATGTAATTCTTGCCCGCAGAAAAGGTGAAATGTGGTACATCGGAGGAATCAGCGCAGAACGAAGAGAAAGGACAAAAACTATATCATTTGATTTTTTGCCTGAAGGTATAAAGTATAAGCTGACATTGATAACAGACGGTAAGCATGATAAAGATATTACCACAAAGTACCTTGTAGTCGAAAAGTCAGGTACTGTTGATGTAATACTTTTAAGAAGAGGCGGTTTTGCAGCTAACCTGAAACCTATTCAATAACTAATTAATCTGTCGGAATATGAAATTTTCATTACAAAAAAGCATTGAAACCCTGCTCTTTCTTGCAGCAGTTCTTTTACTCGTATTAAGTTCATGTAAGGAACAATACCCGTATCAGAATCCCAAATTAAGCTCTGAAGAACGGGCAAAAGATCTTATTTCCCGTTTAACTCTTGAAGAAAAGGTAATCCTTATGTGTGATGTTTCAGAGGCAATTCCGCGTCTCGGTATTAAAAAATTCAACTGGTGGAGCGAAGCATTGCATGGACTGGCAAACAACGAAAATGTTACAGTATTTCCGGAACCAATTGGTATGGCTGCTTCATTCGATGATCAGCTTCTCTTTAATATTTTCAATGCTGTTTCTGATGAAACAAGGGCAAAGTATAATGAGGCAAAACAAAAAGGAAAGGAGAATACACGTTTCCTCAGCCTGTCAGTATGGACTCCAAATGTGAACATTTTCCGCGATCCCCGTTGGGGACGTGGCCAGGAAACTTATGGTGAAGATCCTTACCTTACTTCACGTATGGGTATTTCAGTTGTGAAAGGATTACAGGGCCCGGATGACCAAAGGTACAGGAAGCTGCTGGCCTGCGCTAAGCACTTTGCAGTACACTCCGGTCCGGAGTGGAGCCGTCATTCACTTAATATAAGCAGTGTCGATCCGGCCGACCTGTATGAGACTTATCTGCCGGCTTTTAAAGCATTGGTCCAGGATGCCGGCGTACGCGAGGTGATGTGTGCCTATCAGCGCCTGGAGGACGAACCATGCTGTGGTAATTCAAAATTGTTGCAGAAAATCCTGAGGGACGACTGGGGATATAAATACCTCGTAGTATCTGATTGCGATGCTATAGCCGATTTTTATAATGGACATAAATTCTCACCTGATGCCACCCATGCTGTGGCAAAAAGTGTTCCCGCCGGAACTGATGTGGAATGCGCCTGGTTGAATTATAATTATAGGCATCTGCCTGATGCAGTTTCACAAGGCTTGCTCAAAGAGGATGATATTGATAAAAGTGTAATCCGGTTACTTATCGGTCGCTTCGACCTGGGTGAAATGGATGATGATGCTATCGTTCCCTGGACCAAAATACCGGCATCTGTGATTAACAATGAAGAACATAGAAAACTTGCCCTGGAAATGGCGCGGGAAACAATGACATTGCTGCAGAATAAAAATAATATTCTGCCTCTCAGCAAATATGTTAATAAAATAGCTGTAATTGGCCCTAATGCCGATAACGCAAGAGTGCTATGGGGGAACTATAACGGAACACCTGTACATACAATAACTGTTCTCGATGGTATTAAATCAAAAGTATCCGCAGATAATATCCTATATGACAAGGCTTGTGATATTATTGAAAATAAAGTTCTTGAAAGTTTTGCCCCTGATTGCTCAATTGACGGTAAGAAGGGATTCAGAGCAACATACTGGAATAGTAAAGATATGACCGGTAAAGTTGTTGCCGGTCAACAGATCACAGCTCCCTTGCATTTAGCTACTGAAGGGACAAATGCACTGGCCCCCGGGGTGCAGATTGAAGGATTTTCTGCAAAGTTTGAGACCGAATTCACTCCGTCAAAAACTGGGGAAATTATAATCAAATGCGGAGCTGCAGGATCTTTTCAGCTGATTATAAATGGAGATACAGTTAAAAAGTTTGAGGACTGGCGTACGCTTATTTCTAAGACTTCATACAAAGTTGAAGAAGGGAAGAAGTATAAAATAGAAATACTCTTTAAACAACTTTACACCTGGGAGGCAGCCATTGAATTTGATTTTGGCATTGAATCTGAACAGAATTTTTCAGGATTATTGGAAAAGCTTAAAGGAATAGATACAGTCATATTTGTTGGGGGACTTTCAAATATTCTTGAAGGAGAAGAAATGCCGGTATCATTTCCCGGGTTTAAAGGTGGCGACCGTACCGACATCGAATTACCATCGATACAACGCAGCTGTATAAACCAGTTGAAACAGGCAGGCAAGAAAGTAATATTTGTTAATTTATCGGGTTCTGCAATGGGATTCGTTCCGGAAACTAAAAACTGTGAGGCAATACTTCAGGCCTGGTATGGCGGTGAATCGGGAGGGCAGGCTGTTGCAGATGTACTTTTCGGCGATTATAACCCGTCGGGAAAATTACCTGTAACATTCTATAAGAATATTGATCAGCTGGGCGATTTTGAAGATTACTCAATGAAAAGCCGGACTTACCGGTTTATGTCGGATCCGCTTTTCCCGTTTGGATTTGGTCTGAGCTATACGACTTTCTCAATCGGGAATGGAAGTATTTTTAAAAATGTAATCAATAAAGGTGAGAGCGTGGACCTCACCATACCTGTGTCAAACACAGGGAAACGTGACGGAACTGAAATTGTGCAGATCTATATCCATAAGGTTAACAGCACTGACGGGTCTCTTAAAACTCTCAGAGGTTTTCAGCGTGTTGACATAGCCGCCGGCAAAACAAAAAAGATTACTATTGTTCTGCCCGAATCTGCATTTGAGTTTTTCGACAGGGCCAGCGGCAAGATGGATGTGACAACAGGAGAATACGAAATAATGTATGGAAGCAGTTCAGATAAAAAAGATCTGAAAGTGATAAAGATTTCTATCATATAGTCTTATCCGGCTCTTATTCAATATTAAATAATTACGTATTTGGAAAAGGATCATGATATGAGTAGAGACTTCTTTCGTTCAGGGACTGTTTTAACAAGTTTGGTAATGATCATGTTTACTATTGCAGCAGTATCCTGTTCCGGGACTTCTGAAGATGCAAAAAGCTACCATATATAGGAGAAGGTTGAGATCACTCTCACTTCCAGGAAGACCTATGAAAATCCTTATAAGGATATGACAGTCTGGGTCGATCTCAAGGGACCTGGATTCAATAAACGATGCTACGGATTCTGGGATGGAGGCAAGACTTTCCGTATACGTATAACCGCCACAGCACCCGGGACCTGGACCTGGAGGGAAAAAGGTGATTGTAAAATTATAATCTCTTATCATTTATAATATCAGGCAGCCGTCAGGGAAATAAGATTCATATAACCAAAATCACTGGCTCAATTATGCTGGAAATTATTTAAAATAATAGACAATCTGGTTATGATTTATAAAATTCTGTTGGTCCTCATTTTTCCCTCGATTTTGTTTTCTTTTTCCGGGATCAGTATCAATGAAACTGAACCTTTCGGTCCGGTGCCAAGTGGAAATCAGATGAGATGACAGGAAATGGAATATTTTGCTTTTCTCCATTTCTCAATGAATAACTTTACCGATGCGGTTTTTGTTTATGGCCGTCAAAATACACTGAGTATTCGGTTAAAAACACTTCCTGGAAGAATGGCAAGGGTAAGGTTTCTTGACAAATGCTAAAATTTGAAAATTAATGGCTAACTATAAAAACTTAAAATTACTAAAATGAGCTATCGAATTACATTTATTCTTATTTTCCTGATCAGCGTTGCTTGTCAGAGAAATGCACAAACTAACCGGGGAGAAATGCTTTTTGACGATGCCTGGAAGTTTTATCTGGGAGATATCAATGGCGCTGAGAATCCCACCTTCAATGATGAATCGTGGAGAGACATTGATTTGCCCCACGACTGGAGTATTGAAAAGCTTCAGGAGCAAGACTCTGCAGATGTCATCGGTCCCTTCTCCCTGGAAAATAGTCAGGGCAGAAGGGCTACCGGTTATGCGGTAGGCGGCACTGCATGGTACAGGAAACATTTTACCCTGAATAAAAAGGATGAAGGGAAAATCATAAAAATCCTTTTTGACGGAGTTTATATGAATGCCGACTTCTGGATAAACGGAAAACACCTTGGCAACCATCCTTATGGTTATACACCTTTTGCATACGATTTAACCGCTTTTTTTAATTCTTCCGGGATGGACAATGTTTTGGCAGTTCAGGTAAAGAATGAAGGTCGAAACTCGCGGTGGTACAGCGGTTCCGGTATTTACAGGCATGTTTGGCTGATAAAAGATCAAGCCGTTCACATTCCTCAAAATGGCGTTTTTATTACTACCGAAGATATCGCCGCCAATGAAGCAAAAGTGAAGATTGCATCTGTTGTGGACAAAACATCAGGTGGAAACTCGGAAGCTAAACTTTTAATCAAAATTATTGGCCCTGACGGAAAAATTTCACAAAGTGCAGAAACAGAAACAAAAACAATATTATCAGGTAATAATGAATTTGTCTGTAATATTACCATTCAGCAGCCAGATTTGTGGTCTCTTGAAGCGCCGAATCTTTATACGGCAGAAATACAGGTTGTTGCCGATGGCGTTGTTACCGACGAAGTTTTCACACCTTTCGGTATCCGTACCATTCACTTTGACGCAGAAACCGGATTTACGTTAAATGGGAAAAATGTTCTGTTGAAAGGCGGATGTATGCACCATGATAATGGTTTTGTAGGATCAGCAACTATTGATCGTGCCGAGGAACGGCGGGTCGAATTAATGAAGGCATATGGTTTCAACACTATAAGAACCGCTCACAATCCTCCTTCGAAACAATTTCTCGATGCCTGTGACCGAATTGGTGTACTGGTACTGGACGAGGCCTTTGACATGTGGGAAAGGCCTAAAAATCCGGAAGATTATCATCTTTATTTTGATGACTGGTGGAAAAAAGACCTGGAGTCAATGATACTTCGCGATAGAAACCATCCTTCGGTAATTTTCTGGAGCATAGGAAATGAGATCAACGAGCGGGCTGACTCGATTGGTTACATTATCACTAAAAGACTGGCAGATGAAGTCCGGAAACTTGATCCGACTCGTCCGGTAACCGAGGCTATTTGTGGTTTCTGGGACCACCCGGGACAGGACTGGTCAACCACAGTGCCGGCGTTTGCCACTCTGGATGTAAGCGGATATAATTATCTCCGGACACAATATGAACCGGACCATGAACTATTCCCGGAAAGAATTATGATGGG
>CAYNDE010000081.1:0-7501 GCA_964395535.1 uncultured Pirellulales bacterium | reverse complement strand
GCAACGCCGGTCAAATTGGCGACAAAATCCAGGAAATCACAGCTTCTGCCGACAAGGCCCTGAAGCCATTCATCGGCTGCCGCATAGAAAAGCAAGGCTGCAAACAACAGCCAGAATTTTTTGCTTTTCAAACTGAGCTTTTTAGTGGGTTCTGCGGCGAAGTAAAGCAGGAATGAAAGGATAAAATAGACGAGAAAATGCAGTGTTTTATCGGAGGCCTGAAGCTGAATAAGGAATTCTGTTTTAAGAGGTATATGGGTAAGGGTAAAGATAAGCGGCCAATAGAGCAGAAGTATGAAAAGAGAGATTTTTCTGGTTCTGGACAGATTCATACAGGAAGATATCGGCTTTTTAGTATTTTCGGATTATACATATAAAAGCAGTAAGGACAAAGTTAACGATGTTCTTTTGGTTCGAGCGATTCAATGATTAACATATTTTTAATTCAATCGGTTATATTTTCGGTTTCAGCTATCTTTTCAGCGGTACTTATGTATTTTTCAAGAGTTTTTTTCAATTTTTCCTGTATTACGGGATTGTCCGCAGTCAGGGTGACAGCTTTTTGCTGTACCTGTACGGCCTGCTCAATCTGGTGGAGTGCGGATTCGAACAGTGCCAGGGCATAGGTGTCAAGAACGTCGGGATTCTTTTGCTCGGTGAGCAGGTTCGCCTTTTCGGCGGCCTGTACGGCGAGGCTGAAATCACGTTTGGGCTTTTCAACTTTTGTTAGAATTTGCCACGCAAAGGCATTAAGTATCCGAGCATCGGCATCCTGTATAACCCGGCTGCCGATACTTTCAATATCATTCGGGCCGGCAGTTTTTATTTTTTCAAAGTAGTCTATGTAGCCTTGTACTGTTCTTTCGTATTTTTCTTTTGCCTCCGTGATGTCCTTTTGATACTGCTCGAAATCAAATTTATCTTCGACGACCTTTTCGAGGACGTCATCCAAATCACCCGAAGGATGACCTATCCAGACAAGCCTGCCTTTTTTATCAATGACAAAGGCGGTAGGAATTCCGGCTTCGCCGAAGGCCTCCATATAGTTTTTAGCGGCAATGCCGTCTGTGTCAACGGCAACGGCGTAATCCATTGTTTCGGCCTTGGCCTTTACGAACGGCTGAACAGTGCTGACAGGCTCATTCGAGATGCCAATGATAGTGACGGATTTGTCCTTATATTTTTTCTGCAGCTCTGTAAGATGCGGAATTGTGTATTTGCAGGGCGGACACCAGGTAGTCCAGAACTCAATTACGTAAACGGAGCCTTTTTTTATTTCGACGGGCCCGCCCTTTATCCAGGTCAGGCCTGTAATCTTCGGGGCTGGGCCTCCGAGCCTGGGCTGTGTTTTTTCAGCGGACATGACCTGCGCGAAACAAAGTGAGGCGAGAATGACAAAGGCGAGGGATATATTACGAAATTTCATACAAACCTCCTGAAAAGTTTTTTAATTTTCTTATAGCCCATTAAACATAAGGGTATAATTCTCGATAAAAGCCATAAAGACGGCAAATCAAGGCGCCTGAAAGGCTTATATCACAACCAAGATATAAAAAAACAGGTACATTTACAAGGAAAATAACATGGTTTAAATTTACGGTAATAACCGATATAATGTTTGAATTAATAATGTACAAACCTGAAACAAAACAATGAACCGGAGGTAAAAAAATAAAACAGCAAAAAACAAGGAAAAATATTCTGATGTATATTATAACAGCCTGTCTTTCGCAATTTTCGTGCTGCATTCCTCATACAATAAACTGACAGTATTTTTTCTGTTGTAAGTTTCGAATCAATTTAGACCCGTACTATAAGACGACCACATATCAAAAATGCAGCAAACTTTCCGAGGAAGCAACCGAAGTGATATCGTTGTGCACCGAATACATCCGGCAAGCTGGTGCAGATTACTCTGACAAATTTTGCTACTTTAGTGATACCTTGACAATAGTAAGGGAGTGGGGCAATAAATTGACAACACCTTTGTTGAATGTCAGTTGTGTTTTCTCACACACCACCCTGTCCGGGTTCTCAATGTCATTGTAAGAATCGGGTGAATCACCAGCCAGGACCGTTGCACTGTATTGGCCCTGGAGCGGCAGGTCTTTCATAGTGATTTTACAAGCCACTTCTTTCTTAGGATGGCGGTTGACCAACGCGATCGCCCAGTTGCTGCCCGAAGCGTCCACAGTAGCGATAGCGTCAACCACAGGGATAACATCGCTATTGTGGACAAGCAGTCCTGCCTGTATGTCGAGTTTACCGACTCGGCTTTCCAAAAGGTTGGCGTACATCGCGAGTGTGTGAAAGGTTGTGCGCTTTACGATGCCCCCGGGGTGAACGTACAAAGGGCCGCGCGTGTTGACAATCGGGGCGATGTTAGCCATGCCCACGTCTTCGCAGTGTCGCAGGCAGGCATTGAGAAACGAGGCGGAGAACAACGCATCGGCCATTGTATATTGCTCGGCGATAGCGTTGATGTCGCGTTTTTTTATGAGCTCTGCTGCCTGCTTGTCGTTGGGATCCACCGTTTTCTTACGCGGAAAGCCAGGGTGATGCCAGCCGCGAAGGTTCCACTCATCAAAAGCAATCTTAATCCTCCCGCGATACCCAGCCTCATCAAGGATGTTGATAACGGCCTGGATCGTCTGCTCCGGACCTTGCGAGTGCATAATACACGAAAGGTAATCAGGCATTTCGTTTCTGCCCCAGTACGGCAGCCAGTAATTGTGCACGGCTACATATTTTAAATTCTCCCCGGCGGCCTTTAGCATCGGCAGTGTCCAGTCCCTGTCCGCTGTGGCAGCAGCCACGAGTATAATCTTCGGATCAGCGGTCATCATTAATTCAGCCGATTTTCTGACCAGCGGTCCCCATGTTTGCGGAGTCCAATTACCAATCTCGTGCTTGCCCCAGTTCTCATTACCGATACTCCAGTAACGGACATATAGAGGTTGATAATGCCTGCCGGCCTTGCGTATTTCAGCGTATTGGCCCTGCAATGCATTACAATATTCGACCCAATGCTTCATTTCTTCAGGTGTGCCGTTACCGGCATTTGTGCAAATGTACGGTTCGCATCCGACGAGTCGGCACCATTCGACAAACTCATCGGTACCAAATGTATTGAGATCTGTTACGCCCCAGACAGGATCCGGCACAGGCTTACGCGTCCTGCCGACGCCGTCTTCCCAGTGGTATCCGCTTGCAAAGCAGCCCCCCGGCCAACGCACCACCGAAAGTTTCAGTTCCTTCATTGCGGCGATGACGTCCTTACGAAAGCCGTGTTCGTCAGACATCGGTGATTCCGGCTCGAATATACCACCATAAATCTGACGATGAAAGTGTTCGATGAATCCACCGAAGATCATAGGATTGTATGGCTTAGACTCAGCATCGACATCGACCCTGACAACAGCTGTTTGGTCTTCACTGAGTCCTTCTACCTGTACAAGAGCGACATCGTCGTACCAGGCCTGGCCAGTCGATACACCCCAGCCACCGTATAGACAGTTGATTTGGAGTTTTGTCGTGTCACCCGAATTGAAAACGGTTGATACATACGTCCAGCTGCGCGTGCCAGTTACGGCCGGTGTTCTGACGTGCTGCAGATTCTGGATGTTGAACAGCGCGCCAACAGCACCGCGGAGGTTGTTTGTCCTGATCCAGCCGGACAGTTTGTAGAACGTGTTCGTCCTGACAATAATAGTCGTTGTCCATGCGGCGTCGGTTCCTTTTTCAGAACGAATCGAAAGACAGTATTTTCCGGTTCTACCCGGTGAGTCGAGATTCCAAAGCCCATTATCCGGACCTTGCCAAGCCCGGGTTTGCCAGTTACGGACGCTGTCGGCCTGCATTTCCTCAAATGACGGATTAGGCAGCAGATTGGCCGCCAGTTCTGAATCCTGCCCGAAGGACGGTAACGATACCACGGCTGACAACACAACCAACACCATAGTAGTAAGGAATGTTCCAGAACTGTTCATCTTCATTAGCACTCCTAATTTTCATAACCTCTGAAAACCAAAATATAAAGTTTTCCACCAGGTGTAAATAAAATATTGCCATATCCCATTTTGATTTATTAAGTGTGAATATAATACATTTGCCCATAGTGTGAAATAACTTGCTTTAAATTTGCGGTGATAAACTATATAATGCTGAAATAAATAAAGTTACAAATCAAAAAAACTCAATATTCACGAGGCCAAAAAAATGGAAAAGCAAATAATTACAAAGATAAATATTTTGATGTTTGGTATAGCAGCTGGCATTTTGACAGTTTTCGTTGTTTTGCCGGCTGATTTAAAAGCCGAGCAGGGGCCATCGTCCGAAACGAAATTAATTAAGCTGGCTGAGCCAAAGCTCAAGGGCAAATTGACATTAGAGGAGGCATTAGAGAAAAGAAGAAGCATACGCAGTTTTACGGGCAAGAGCTTAACGATGGAACAGATTTCACAGCTTGCCTGGTCAGGTCAGGGAATCACGGAGAAAGAAAAAGGATTTCGCACGGCACCGTCGGCAGGAGCAATCTTTCCGATTGAACTGTACGTGGCGATACCTGAGGGACTTTTCGTTTATCGCCCTGTTAACCACAGTCTCGAAAAGGTAGTTGATTCGGATGTACGAGCGAAGCTTGCTGAAGCAAGTTTCGGGCAGAGATGGGTCGCCGATGCAGGTGCGGATTTTATAATCGCGGGGTCGGAAAAAAAGCTTGCGGCAAAATACGGCAGCAAGGCTAACGTCTATATGCTGCTTGAGGCCGGCCACATCGGGCAAAATATACTGCTGCAGGCGGTGAGCCTTGATTTAGGGGCTGTTCCAATCGGCGCATTCAATGCTGAGGAGGTCAACAAAATCTGCAAACTGCCGAAAGATTTAGAGAGCTTATATATAATTTCCGTCGGGCAACCTGTAAGGAGAGAAGAAGAAAAAAAGCAGGAAAGGACTGAAAAAATGGAAGCAGAAAAAGAGAAGAAAGCAGTTTTGATAGTCGCCAGCAAAAACTTCAGAGATGAAGAGCTTTTCGATACCAAGCGGGCGCTCGAAAGTGCCGGCATACACACTATCATCGCAAGCTCGAAGACAGGTGCGGTGACAGGAATGTTAGGCGGCAGCGCCGAGGCAATAATCAGTGTGGAAGATGTAATTGTTGATAATTATGATGCGATAATCTTTATCGGCGGAAGCGGTGCAAAAGAATATTTCAATAATAAAACCGCCTTGCAAATCGCCCGTCAGGCTGCCGAGAAGGAAAAAATTCTTGCCGCAATCTGCATAGCACCATCTGTTCTTGCCAACGCAGGTGTACTTGAGGGTAAAAAGGCTACAAGCTTTGCATCCGAAGCAGGTAACCTGCGAAAAGCAAAGGCAGTATATACCGGCTCGGGAGTAGAGCGTGACGGTTTGATAATAACCGGCAACGGGCCAGCGGCGGCAACCAGATTCGGCCAAACAATTGTTAAGGCTCTCGAAGAAAAATAAAGAATAATTCATTTTGCCAGAATAAAAAAATATGTTAAAATAGGTAACATAGAAAGTTTGAACAAGTATAAATCTTAGGAGAGTTAAGATGTTAAAATTAAAAGACTTACGGAATATTTTGACAGGAATTTTGTTAGTATTTTTGTTTGCGACTGGTGCGTGGGCGGAACAGGCCAAGCCGCTTGCCGGCAGAGAACTGCTCAGGATGATACGAGAACTGCAGGGCCGGAGTGCAAAGCCGGCCTACGAGACCCGCGTTCAGGAAATGAAACAGAAACAAGAGGTCGTTGAAGAAGCCGCAGAGCCGACAGAAATTATCGAAGAAAAAGAAGAGCCGGTCATTACGAAAGAAGTTGAAATAGAAGGCGAAGAAGCCGTCCCTGAAGAAGAGCCTGTCACCGAAGCAGCAATAGAACCGCCCATTACAATGGAAAAGACAGCGACCATAGAGCCAGCAGCAACAACTGCGGTGGATAAAGTTCTTTCAATGATACCGGCGGAGAGTTTTTTTGTGGTTCGAGCAAACAGCTTTGAATCCAGTCTCAGCCAGCTTGATAAGTTTTTGGCAGGCGCACTGCCAATGCCTTTTGGGCCGTCAATGCTTATTCGAAATAACCTTGCGACAATATTAGGCTCACCCGATTTGAAGGGAGTTGATATGTCCGGCAGCTTTGCGGTTTTTGCATTACCCACGATATCGGATGCGACGGGAGAGCCTCTTAGCTTTGTACTTGTTCCGGTGACTGATTATGCTCTTTTTGTCAGCGGTAATGCAAACATCGGCGAGGCGGATTCGGAAGGTATTTCCAAGATAACAATAGCAGATAAACCTCCGCTTTTAGTCAAACAGGCAGGTGCCTTTGCGTTAATAGGTCCGGGTCAGAACGGCGACAAATTCATTGAGACCGCCAAGGCAATTACAGATGAAGGCAAGACAAAAATAGCCGGAAATCTTGAGGCTGAGCAAATAAAGAAGGCAACGACAGAGCCGCTGTGGATGTTCGTAAATGCACAGGCGATACCAGAAGGCTTTGATGAAAAACTCTCGCAACAAATGGCGGCAGCAGCAATGATGAGCGGGGGGATGGCGCCGGCCGGCGAAGAAATGGATATAGGAAGAAAGCTAAAGGAACTGCGATTTGTAAGCATAGCAGCAAATCCAAAACCGAATGTATTAAATATCAATTTAACCTTTGCGGCTTTGGAAGGCAGTGAGGCTGCGGGCGAATTTGCCGCGGATTCGCCTGCGACGTTAGAATTTATCGCACTGAGCGGAGCTAAAAGGCCGGCAGAGATGGGGGCCGGGATAGCGAGCATAACAGCACTTATACCAACCGCGGAACAAGCAGATTTTGTAGGGACATACAATTTAATGAAATTGTTAGAGGCAGCTTCGGCGATGAAGGGGACAGGCGAGCAGGCAACGATACCGCAGGCCCAAAGCAATCTGGCTTTTGCAATCACATTCGACAAGGACAAATTGACGGTTGACATCGCACTGCCGAAAGCACATCTTATCGAGCTTATAATGACGGCAATGACACAGTTTATGCCGCAGATGCCTCAGCAGGGTCAGCAGGTCCCAAGTTTTTAATCAGAGTCACCGCTTCGGAGGCGGTATCGATTCGTAATTGGCAGGCGGCGGTCTTTGCCGAAAGCTTTTGGCGTGATTTTCACGCCTGGAGGGGACTGCCTTCTTTTATACTCGTTGCGGTCAACCATATTAATTACACGAAAAACCGTATCTTCCGGCAGGCCGCTTTCGACAAGCTGACGTGCGGATTTGTCCTGCTCGACATAACCTTCGAGGATTTTATCGAGTAAATCATAGGGCGGCAGGGAGTCGGTATCCTTCTGGTCGGCTCTCAGCTCTGCGGTCGGGGGGCGGGTTATAACATCATCGGGAATAATTTTTTGATTATTTATTCTATTGATATGTTCAGCCAGCCTATAGACCAGGGTTTTGGGGACATCCTTAATTACGGCGAAGCCGCCGGCGGTATCGCCATAAAGC